>JAHEYM010000455.1 GCA_023251595.1 Bacteroidota bacterium | reverse complement strand
ACCCTTGATGTGCGGAACTTGTCATCCTGACGTTCGCGTTAGATAAATATAATAATGCCACTTTTGTTTATGC
The DNA here is from genome assembly GCA_023251595.1 of Bacteroidota bacterium. Lineage (GTDB taxonomy): Bacteria > Bacteroidota > Bacteroidia > AKYH767-A > JABDAW01 > JAHEYM01. The sequence goes on along the minus strand of JAHEYM010000455.1, from coordinate 2,978 downwards.
GAAAAGGAGGGATCCCTTATGATTTCCGGACGGTATACTACTGAGAATGTTGATAATTGTAAGTAAATGAAAATCTTCATGTGAAATAAACTTTATTAAATATACAATTGGTCAACGATTAACTGAAAAATGTAGTTTATTCCCCGTCCTTTAATCCTTGACCCATTAGTATCAGTGTTAATCAGTCAAATCCGTGTCATCAGTGTTCTGTTTTTTTTAGTTGATAGTATAACCAATTCCAATTCTAAATTCTCCATCACTCTCAATAGTTCTTTTCTTGATTAAATTATCGTAATAATAATATGAATCTTCATGATGTCTTGTGATTTTCGATATTCCGATAGATACCCCCATATCACTATAAAAATAAAATAAGTGTGGAATTTCAAATTTAAAACCGAATCCGGGCGCATGAAAGTATGTCTTTTTATCTGTCGTATACCAATCGCTCATGCCGTATTCGTTATCTCTACCGGTGTAATGACTATATATATAGGAATATTGCAGAAAAAACCTCAGCGGACTACAACCAATACCGGGGAAGTATTTGATATTTAAATGGTAACCAGTAAATATATATTCACCATCCCGCCAATAATCTTCATTCAACAATGGAAACTTCATTCTCTGTCCAACAACCGGACCTGCCGCGAAGAATAATTTCTTGTTTGAGATGGTCAAGTCCAACACATACTTTTCTCCGTATCCGAGAGAATAATAAGTTCCAATCGATGCACCTGAATGAAATTCTCCTCCAAACTTTTTATCAGGAATCACTTTCAATTTAAAACCTCGATAATCCGGATTAACATTTCCAACTGTAATAATATTGGTTATTTTAATTTTATCATAAGAATCAAGGTGATGAATTTTATCCCTTAACGTATCCGGGAAAAGTGACCCTTCAACCGTACAATGAAAATGGCGGAGACCATGAGTAATCTTTACATCGTAAGTACCCAACTGATATTTCTCCCAAGGAACATTCGATTCCACAATGATTCCTTCCAAAGAAGACAATTCCGTTTTTTTGATTAATCTCGGACGAAAACGATGATCTTTAATCAGATATGCTTTTGGTTTGCTTTTCTGAATGAAATTTATTTTGATGCTATCAATAATTTTATCATCTCTTTCTATATATAGATAACGAGAATCGGTTTTAAGAGTCGAAATAATCCAATCACAATCGGAACGATGTTCAATAACCGCATCACGAATTCGAAGATCGTAATTGTTACAATTAGGGTCAGATGTGGTAATGGTAATTCTATTTTCGGTTTCAGTAAATAATAAAGAATCTTTTGTCGGAAAATGAAGCGAATAGCTTTGTGCGTATATATTTACAGAAATGTTAATAAAAATAATAAATAAGATATATATTTTCTTCTCCATTTTCGAAAAATGTTTTTTCCATACGGGCGATTCATGAATCGCCCCTGCTTTCAACCCATTTTGTAAATATACCCCATCATACGTATATATTCACTAACTTTACCCCCTAAACCCCTCACTCATGCGCAAACTTACCATTATCATCCTATTTCTTCTGACTTGTGTTTTAGCACAGGCGCAAACCGAAACCTTTCATAGCTTCAGTGCTGTGACGATTGTTGGAGATACGATCTCTCTCTCCCAATTCGCAGGGAAAAAGGTACTTGTAGTAAATACAGCTTCCTACTGCATGTACACACCGGAGTTCGCTCAGTTGGCACAACTCGACTCGATTTATGGTGGTCCTAATTTCGCGATCATTGGTTTCCCCTGCAACGATTTCGGTGGACAAGACCCGCACAACGACTCAACAATCAATGCTTTTTGCACCGGAACTTATGGTGTGCAATTTCAGATGATGTCTAAAGTAGCCATTGTTTCTGTGGATACCGTTGAAGTGTATAAATGGCTGCAATTGGCGAGTAGGAATGGTGTGGCAAATGCGCCTGTAACTTGGAACTTCCACAAATTCTGTGTTGATGAATTAGGTCATTGGGTAAAAGATTTCTCTTCACCAACCAATCCTTTGGATACTGCAATTACAAATTGGATTTTGTCGCCCCCTGCTTTGGGAGTAAAGACCATCGAAAAACCATCTTCAATCACCTTAGGACCAAATCCGGTTCAGAATTCTTTGAACATGAGATTGAATCCTGCAACTTCCGGCAAAATGAAAATCTCTCTACTAAATCTAGATGGGAAGTTAATGGATGTCCTTTTTTCGGGTGAAGCTGTGGGAGGAACCTCGCTGAATTATGATGCTTCTAAACTTTCATCAGGAATTTATTTTATCAGGGTTGAAGGTGTTAACTCTATAGAAACACTTCGATTGGCTGTGATGTAATCTATTACCTTTGCGGTTATGAATCCAAAGCTGATTGATGAGGCATTTCTGAACCGCGATCTTTTAAAGAATGAAGACGTTTGCGAAAGCATTCGCGAAACTATCGCTGCGCTAGATAACGGTACAATCCGTGTGGCGGAGAAGAAAAACGATTCCTGGCATGTGAATGAATGGGTGAAAAAAGCGATTCTGCTCTACTTCGCCATTCAACCCATGGAGACCATCATGCTCGGCCCTTTTGAATTTCACGATAAGATGAAGCTGAAAAAAGATTTCGCTTCAAAGAATGTTCGTGTGGTTCCGCACGCTATCGCCCGTTACGGTTCGTACATCGCCCCAGGTGCCATTCTCATGCCCTCTTATGTAAACATCGGCGCGTATGTGGGCGAGGGTACAATGGTCGATACATGGGCGACGGTTGGTTCCTGCGCGCAGATTGGTCGCAACGTACATTTGAGTGGTGGCGTTGGAATCGGTGGTGTTCTTGAACCACTTCAGGCAAATCCCGTGATTGTTGAAGACCACTGTTTCATTGGCTCCCGTTGCATTATTGTAGAAGGAGTTATTGTGGGTGAAGGTGCAGTTTTGGGCGCGAATGTAGTACTTACGATGTCAACTAAAATCATCGATGTTACGAATC
>JAHEYM010000454.1 GCA_023251595.1 Bacteroidota bacterium | reverse complement strand
TTTATTCTGTGAAGGCAGATACTTCGATGATGCAATCTTATTTATCAAGTAGAAAACATAAATCATTTACCACAATACTACCTTCGTATCTATATATAACCTGGTCTAAATTTTTCGGGGGAAGTGGATTTAAAGTATCCGCAGGTGTGAATTACCGCATCGCAGCAAATTATAAATTATATAGTTTTATTGCCGCCGAACATGGGATTGGAAAAAAAATTCAAAGCGGTTTGTCTGTCTCTTATGGCGGTTATAAAGGCTTATCAGTAGGATTAAGTGCTTCTGCCGATCTTGGAAGAAACTACTTACTGATGCTTGGATTACCGCAGGTCGAAGGACTCATAGCACCTGGTCATACAACCGGAACAGGAGTGTGTTTTAATTTAAAAAAAATGTTTTAATTATTAGGCAAAGTGCTACCACTAAATATAAATAATCTCTCTAATAAGAATTCAAACGCCTTCTTCCTCATCGCGGGTCCCTGCGTTGTGGAGAGCGAAGAACTTGTCATGGAAGTAGCAGGAAAGGTTCAGGAAATTACCAAGTCACTCAATATTCCATTCATCTTTAAGGCTTCATATAAAAAAGCAAATCGTTCACGTATTGATTCTTTCTCCGGTCATGGTGATGAATTTGGTTTGAAGATCATTCAGAAAGCGGGTGCTGTATTTAATGTTCCCACACTCACTGATATTCATTCTCCTGACGAAGCAATTCTTGCCGCAAAATATGTTGATGTATTACAGATACCTGCATTTCTTTGCCGGCAAACAGAATTACTAATTGCTGCCGGAAAAACAGGAAAATATATTAATGTAAAAAAGGGACAATTCGTTTCACCTTCTTCAATGAAATTTGCCGTTGAGAAAATTCGCTCTACAGGAAATCAGAACATAATGATTACAGAACGTGGAACTACTTTCGGTTATACAGATCTTGTGGTCGATTTTCGCGGCATTCCCGAAATGCAAAAAAACAATGTTCCGGTTATTCTCGATGTAACGCACTCACTTCAACAACCGAATCAAAGCGAAGGTGTAACCGGCGGACTCCCCGCATTAATTGAAACCATAGCAAAAGCCGGAATCGCTGCGGGTGTTGATGGAATATTTATCGAAACACATCCCGATCCTTCGAAAGCTTTATCGGACGGTGCGAATATGTTGCCACTTTCGAAATTGAAAGAACTTCTGGAAAAACTTTGCAGAATCAGAGCTGCTATCATTGCAGAATAAATAACGAATGGAATTTAGAATTTCATCCGAATATAAACCTACAGGCGATCAACCTGAAGCAATTAAACAGTTGGTCGAGGGAATTAAACGTGGCGATCATGCACAAACATTATTAGGTGTTACAGGTTCGGGAAAAACTTTTACCATTGCGAATGTTATTGCGCAAATAAATCGACCGACATTAATTCTTAGTCACAACAAAACACTGGCAGCTCAATTATATGGGGAATTTAAACATTTCTTTCCACAAAATGCAGTCGAATATTTTGTTTCATATTACGATTATTATCAACCCGAAGCATATCTGCCGAGTTCGAATACTTATATAGAAAAAGATCTTTCTATTAATTCGGAAATCGAGAAGCTCCGTCTGAGTGCTACCTCTTCCCTTCTTTCCGGTCGCAGAGATATCATCGTTGTGAGTTCTGTTTCATGTATATATGGAATGGGAAATCCGGTCGATTTTCTGGAAAATACAATCCGGCTTCACACAAAACAAATCATCTCAAGAAACAGATTTCTTCATCAGCTTGTAACAAGTTTATATTCGCGAACAGAAGTAGATTTTAAACGCGGAAATTTCAGAGTGAAAGGCGATACCGTTGATGTGTTTTTAGCGTATGCAGATTACGCATATAGAATTATATTTTTTGGTGATGAAATTGAATCTATCGAAACTATTGATCCTCTTTCAGGACGAAAAATTGATTCACAGGAAAATATCGCAATATTTCCTGCCAATCTTTTTGTTACAGGAAAAGACAGAATGTTGCAGGCAATTTGGAGCATTCAGGAAGACCTCGTTAAACAAGTAGAGTATTTTAAAAATAATGGTCAGAGTCAGGAAGCAAAACGTCTTGAAGACCGTGTTACTTACGATCTTGAAATGATACGGGAATTGGGATATTGTTCCGGTATAGAAAATTATTCCCGGTATTTCGATGGAAGAGGTTCGGGCACCAGACCTTTCTGTTTAATGGATTATTTTCCTGATGATTTTCTGATGGTGATCGATGAAAGTCATGCTACCATTCCGCAAATACGAGGGATGTACGGCGGTGATCGTTCAAGAAAAACAACGTTAATTGAATATGGATTCCGATTGCCCGCTGCACTTGATAACCGTCCATTGACATTCGATGAATTTGAAGAAAAATATAAACAGACAGTTTTTGTCTCTGCTACTCCTTCCGATTACGAATTAAGAATGTGTGACGGAGTGGTGGTCGAGCAAATTATCAGACCTACGGGAGTGATGGATCCGGTAATTGAGGTTCGTCCAAGTTTAAATCAGATTGATGATCTATTGGAGGAAATAAGAATGAGAACAGAGAGTCATGAACGCGTTCTTGTAACAACTCTCACCAAACGAATGGCGGAAGAATTATCGAAATATTTTGCAAAATTTAAAATCCGTTCCTGTTATATTCACTCCGAAGTGGAGACATTAGATCGTGTCGAAATTCTTAGAAATCTTCGTTTGGGTGAATTTGATGTATTAGTCGGAATTAATCTTTTACGCGAAGGACTTGATCTCCCGGAAGTTTCATTGGTTGCAATACTAGATGCTGATAAAGAAGGATTTCTTCGTTCCGAAAAATCATTGACACAAACAGCAGGAAGAGCAGCGCGTAATGTAAATGGGAAAGTAATTATGTATGCAGATAAAATTACTTTCTCCATGCAAAGAACGATCGACGAAACAAATCGTCGTCAGATTAAACAAGCAGATTATAACGCCGCAAATGGAATTACTCCCCGACAAATAACCGCTACGCGCGAAGAAATAGTTTCTCATACTTCAGTGCTCGATACAAGAAATCGT
>JAHEYM010000087.1 GCA_023251595.1 Bacteroidota bacterium | reverse complement strand
ATTTACAAAACCCATATTTTTCGCTTCTGTAGCAGAAACTAATCTGCCTGTAATCAGCAGATCTTCAGCTTTTGCACAGCCAATTTTCTCAGGAAGAATTATCGAAGCGGGTGGAGGGAAAACTCCAAGTACTACTTCCGGTTGGCCAAACTTTGCATTTTCCTCTGCAAAAATAAAATTGCAGATCAACGCGATTTCCATACCACCTCCGAGACATTGACCCGATACTTTGGCAACTGTAGGAATACTCAGATCCCTTAATGTATAGAATAATTTATGAAAACCCCTGAGCATCTCACCGGCATGTTCTTTACGGTGTTCTTCCACACTGGCTCCGTAAGAAAAGTGTTTTCCGGCTCCTTCAAAAGTAATTAATTTCAATTCATGTTTTTCAACAAATGAGTAGAGTACTTCCTGCAACTCATGCATCATCATTCCATCTATCACATTACTTTTTCCATCGTCGAGAATAATCCTGGCAATAGAGTTTTCATTTAAAAAAGAAAGTTTAATCTTTTCCATTACGATATTGTTAAGTAGTAATTTTTTGATATTGTGGCGAAATAGCGATATGCAAATCATCATTCCATTCGTGTCCGTCAGCGAGCAATTGTCTCATTTTAATAAAATCAACTTCACGCTGATTTTTCGGACCGTCATTAAATGCTTTGAAACCGGCTTTGGCTTCAGTCATCATATTAAGGGCAAGCCATTCTCTGCTACCCTCTTTATTTTTATCCCAATGTTCGAGTTTAAATTTGCGAACCTCATTTATTGTTTTACTCATGCAATTGGGAAATGTATGTACAATTTTTGCAATCATTTTATTAATGCAGAGATCCAGCAAATCAAAATTATACTCCGCCGTCGCCATTAAATTTTTCGCCTGTTCCAAATCAGTACCCGATTTCATGCTGCCAAAAACAATTCTTCCGTATTCATCAAATGTTTTATCTGTAAATACCATAGGATTCGCTATAAATTTTCCATTCACTTTTAACACAGGTGCGAGATCTGTTATAAGTCCGTAATAATATGCCTGATGGGCTGTCCAAGGTTCACAAAGTGTGAGCGATACCATTGCTCTTTCAATTCCGACAAATAACGGGAGAAAATCTGTTGCACCACCAATCGGAGCACTTCCATGCTTTGGTCCTGCCTGACCGAAACGTGCCATGTCGCTGGCAATACTGAAATCACAAGCCATTCCAATTTCTTGTCCGCCACCGATTCGCATACCATTCACTCTGCAGATAACCGGTTTATCGCACTTGAGAATCGCAGTCACCATATCATTGAACAATCTCATATATTGCGCATATTCCTGCGGATTTCCGGAGTAATATTCAGCATATTCTTTTGTGTTTCCTCCGGTACAAAATGCTTTGTCACCAACCGCAGTAAATATTACTGCAACCACACTACGATCATTCGAAGCTTCATTAAAAGCACAAATGATTTCTTTTATTGCAGCGGTTGTATAAGAATTATATTGCTTTGGATTGTTAATTATAATCCAGGCATTATATAAATCTTTGATGGGAACTTGCTGCTGATCGAGACATGGCCGTTTCTCAAATATTATTTCTTGAAATTTACCAGCGAAAAGATCGTGATTTTTTAGCTCTTTCATTTTAAGTAATAATTATTTGACAACAAATATAACTTTCATTATGTTTCTGCTTTGTGTTAAGACATTTACAAGATAAGACCCTGCCTTCAATCCGGAAACATCAACTTCATTTTGATTCTTGAATTCAGACAACAATTTACCATCTAAACTATACAGTTTTACATGAAATGTTCCTGTTTCCCCGGTTGAGATTATAATTTTGGAGTTTGAAGGATTTGGGTAAATATTGAATTGATCCAATTCCGGTTCAATAATTCCAACACTTTGACACCAGGTAATACCAGGTGCAATAAACCCCGTATTAAAATCAATAATTGGTGGAGTCGGTGAATGAGACAGATCGCAGAAATCAAAAGTTCCGAGCATTTTTCCCGTGTTGGAAGAAGTGTCTCCCACAGTCCAACTGCCTGTTGTTCCTTTAACGGTATCTAAATTATACCAACTGTCTGTCACCACTACTTTTCCATTGTTATTAAAAACCGCATTAAATAATCCGGGGTTATTATTTAATATATCATTTGTAATTGATACATAGGCACCACTTTGATTATTCCAGGTTCCGCGATTCCACGTGCTGTTCAGACAGGTGATGGTGTCCGTATTTGTCATTGTTCCAAAGTTTGTGATATCTGTATAGGTAAGCAAATTATTATTGGTGAATTGTGTTGTGCTGGTAAATTGATTAAATGTACATATACCGTTATTAATCCAAATCCCGGAATTAGTGATACTGTCAATATTTAAAAAACTTCCGTTATTGGTAATATTTCCTGTGGTATATAAACTATCCAGATTTTGAATAGTACCTGAATTTGTAAAATTGACATAATTTAAAAAAGAACGTAGAGATATAGTTCCGCTATTCGCCATTGTTCCGGTTTGAGTCCAGAGATAATGCAGATCCACGGTTCCGGCATTAGAAAATGAACCACCATTCACCCAAATATCTCTTGGGGTCGCATCCTGAATAAGGGAGCCGCCACTGTTAATCGTGATGCTTCCGGTCGTGTAGGCAAAACTTGTAGTCAACGTAACATTATGGTTAATTATAACTGTATAACCCGGAGTAGGAACACAGGTGCAATTCCAGGTTAATGGACTCGTCCAATTACCATTCGCAATAGACGTTGCGGTTTGAGAATAAATTTGAATCACCAATAGATTCATAATAAACAGGAGAAGTAAATTTTTTTTCATCAGCATTAATTGTTAATTGTTAATTATTAATTGTTAATTGTTAATTGAAATCCGGTATCATTACCGGACGTTTTGAATATTTATGATTTTTAGCACCATGTATAACTTCATTAATTTTCGACATTGGGAATGATTCGATAAAATTTTCAATTTTTAATTTTCCTGAAGAGACCAACTCAAGTACCTCAGGATAAAGTTCGGGTTTACATCCCCATGTTCCGATCAATTTTGCATCGAATGCCATGAGATTACTTAAACGAACTTCCGTTTTCTCCATGGTAAATCCGACGATGGATAGTGTCGAAGCAAAAGTGATGAGATTAAATCCAAGATCCTGACCAGCTTTTGTACCGCTCATTTCGAATATTTTCCAAGCTAAAGAGGGCGCTTTTAATTCCTTGCAAATTCTTTTAACATTTTCTTTAATTAATTTTATTTCCATTCCTTTAATATTCAGGACCGCATCTGCACCATGCTCCTTAGCAAGTGCCAGTTTATCGTCATTAATATCCAATGCCAGAACTTTCGCACCCGAAATTTTCGCAATTTGAGATGCGTAAATTCCCACTCCTCCAACTCCGATCACAATAGCAAAATCGCCCGACCTAAGTTCGGATTTTTTAATGGCCTGATAAGGCGTTGAAACCGCATCGGCAATAACAGATAATTGATATAAAGAATATTTTGTTAAAGCCTGATCGGGAACAGGACAAAGAAATCTGGAAGGAACCTTTATATGAGAAGCGAATCCTCCGTCAAAATCATTGCCGGGCATTAATTGATTTCTGCATATATTGCTTCGACCATTTTTACATAAATCACATTCACCACAAGGAAGAACAGCGGGAATAATTACAGCTTTGCCGATCCATTCTTTTTCACCCGAAACAACAATACCTGAAATTTCGTGCCCCAACGTAAGTGGCAAAGCATGTTTTGTCTGAACGCCATGATGCCAGAAACTAACGTCTGTATGACACACACCGCAACCGGCTATTTTTACAATCACTTCGCCGGATTTTAATTCAGGCATATTACTTTTGATAAGGTTGAAATCCTTATCTGTTTCAGTCATTTGCCATTGATAAACAGCCCGCTCTTCCATCATATATTAATTAATATTTTCAAACAATATAGCGGTACCTTGTCCACCACCTATACAAGCGGATGCGATACCGTATTTTACATTTCTTATTTTCATTTCGCGGGAAATAGAAAGTGACAATCTGGTTCCGGTGGCTCCGAGAGGATGACCGAGTGCGATGGCACCTCCATTTACATTACATTTATCACGGTCCAGTTTTAATTCTCTTTCACAACCGACAAACTGAGCTCCGAATGCTTCATTAATTTCAAACAATCCAATGTCATTAATATTTAAACCTGTCATTTCCAACAATAAACGAATGGCGGGAACCGGACCTAATCCCATTTCTTTTGGTTCGACACCGCAACTGGCTGCAGCAAGAATTTTAGAAATAGGGTGAAGTTTTTTCTCAACTATATAGTTATTAGACGCGACCACAACAGAAGCAGCTCCATCTACTATTCCACTTGAGTTTCCTGCGGTCAACACACCTACCTCATTAAATACGGGAGTTAATTTTGATAAGGAATCGAGACTTGTCGGACGAAGATGCTCATCGCTTGAAAAATCTGATACCCCTTTGGGTAAAGAAACTTTTCTGGATTTTAATCCCGGTACTTCGAACATTGTTGAATTTAAAGGAATAATTTCTTCTTTGAAAAATCCCCGCGCTAATGCAGATAAACCTCTTTCAAAAGAAAGTGCTGCAAATTCATCTACCTCACGACGGGTAATTTTATATTTCGCCGCTACATTTTCAGCAGTATAACCCATTGGATAACCTGCCGCGGTATCGTCGAGTGCTTCCCAAAGCATATCTTTGAAAACGGGACGACCGAGTGGGTATCCCATCCGATTACCAAAGCTCACAGTCGGAGAAAGTGACATATTTTCTGTTCCTGTACACAATACAGTTTCTGCTTTTCCTAATGTTATCTGTTCGGATGCCGTAACAATTGTTTCGAATCCTGAACCACAAATTCTCTGAACCATTAATGATGGGACTTCGAGAGGAACACCTGAATATAATGAAATATGTCGGGGTAAGAAATATGCATCGCAGGAACTTTGTCCGATATTGGCGATTATTACCTGATCAATATCATTCGCACTTACGGCTGATTTTACCAATGCAGCGCGACTGGCAAGAATTCCCAAATCAGTTGGTGAAATCCTCGCAAGGGTTCCGCAATATTTACCGAATGGCGTTCTGGCACCATTCACAAGAAAAATATCATCGAATACAATTCCAATTCCTTTTAATTTATTATGATACGCTTTCATATATATATATTTTTACTTTCTTATATCAACGCAATATGGATCCACAGAAACTTCCACTTTAAAATCGGGCAGGAGTTCCAATGTGGAAAGATCAATCGCGGTTACATACCCATTTCTGCCACCACAAACAGAGGTGTGATGTGGAGCGGGTCCTGTCGTACTAATATTTCGGTTTGCAATTAAAACATATCCTTTTTCATCATCAATCACCATCTGATGAGGTTGGTAACCGGAATAAATATTTTTAATAAATGTATTTGTTTCATAATTTAAAACAGAAATACATCCCTGATTCGGCGCAAAATGAGAAGAATCCTGGTAAGACGAAACGAACATATAAGGAGTAGTTAAGGAGAACACCATTTCCTCAGGATCTTCACAAGTAGGAATACAAGTAATTAAACTATCATTTGCAGCATTATAAACTCTGATCTCGTCAGCAGATTCGGCGCTCACATAGTATCTTGAATAATCAGGTGAAAATCTGATCTGATGCGGAGAAAATTGATGATTAGCAGCATTTGGAGTGTCACCGGCTCTTAAAACAAGCTCGGTAATATCCGGATTTAACGGATCAGTTATATTTAATTTATATATAAAATTACCGAGCGAAGCTGTAACGTATGCAATCGTTCCATTTTGATTAATCACACAACCATGTGGGAATCTGAAAAGTCCCGATCCCTGATATTTCTGAATTAAAGTCATAGTTTCCAAATCTATGAGAGACACTTTTCCGTCGCCACTTAAATTCACAGCAAGACCGATTCTTGAATCTGCAGTAATGGACATTGTGTGCCATCCCAAATCACCCAAATCTATTTGGCCGACTTTCGTATCATCAGAACATCTGTATTTTTCAATTATACTATTTCCAACAAAGGTCACATACCAAAAATTTTTATCCGGAGAGACGGTAAGAGAATGTGGCACCTCAATGGCAGGAGAAACTCCGACCGAGACATAACGAATTAAGTGTCGTGTATCCACATCGAAAACCGATACCTGATCGCAGCCCTGATTTGCTACATATATTTTTTTTCTGTTTAAATCCCCGGCCCATTTTACATTTCCGTTTTTATCAGGGGCACCGTTTGCCACCCAGTTTCGCAATAATATTATTTCATCACGGGTGAGTTGAGTATTATTCACAGGCATCAATGGTTTTAATTGAGAACCCAGATCCGGATAACTATTAATACTTGATAGAAGGAAGCTAAAGTCATGGCTATAAGGCACCACAGCCGCGTTATGATATCTGCTGCCTTCAAATAATTTATCCCAGGTAGAAAGATCAAGACCCGCAGCTCCTGAGGCACTTACCGTGTTATGACAACCTGAAACAGCACATTTCAATAGCATTATTTTTCCCACATCATCAGGATATCCATTGAATTGGGGATCCTGTTTATCATATTTACAACCGGTTGTTGTATAAACAATTAAGCCAAAGATCAGGGTTATACGAAGTATTTTTTTCATGGCTGAATATATTATGAAGATTCCTGTTCGACTGAAACTATTTCTCCGGCTTCTATTTTTCTCCGATTTAATGAATAGAAATTTAATGCGGTAAGTGCTGCACCCAGAGAAACAATATATTGTGGTTTATCCACTACGCCAATATCTTTTTTATATTTTTCCTGCATAAGATTTTTAAGAAATGGATGGTGCGCAATCACGCCTCCAATCAGATATATTGGAACATTCGGATCCACTCTTAATTTCGAAACACGGTTGGTAATTGATATATAGATACCCCGGGCAATATTCTCTACCGGTAAACCCTCAAAAAGCCAACTCATAATTTCTGTTTTTGCAAAAACGGTACAGAAACTATTCAATTCTTTTGCGAATGTAGATTTCATTGCCAGATCGCTCATATCCTCAATTCTGATATCGGCCCGCTCTGCAACTTCAGTAATAAAAGATCCTGTACCGGCAGCGCATTTATCATTCAGATAAAAATTTTCTATATGATTTTCAGAATCACATTTAATAATTTTAATATCTTCGCCCCCGATATCAATTATATTTTTTGAACCGGAAAAATATTTTGAAACGCCAAGTGCAGCGCAATTTAGCTCAGTCTTCACTATATCGGCATCCGCAAAATGTTTTCTTCCGTAACCTGTTGCCCCGATGTATCGGATTGGAAATTCACTTTTTAACGAGGTTACAACATGTTTAACTGAAATTCTGTCTCTGTTCAGAGTTTTCAGAGCAGTCTGAAACAATATATTTTCTTTATCATCTATTACGGTGAACTTTGTATAAGCTGAACCCAAATCCACACCCAGAAAACATTCCTTGGGAATTATTCCGGGAACACCTGAATCGGGTTTGATAAAAAAGCCATTTTTTGTGATTGCAGATTTTGCAGTCTGAATCGCCGTCGCCTGATTCTTCTGCGACATCGCCTTCACCATATTCGTGAATGTCAGATTCAGAGATGTGCGGATATAGTGTTTACGACCGTACTCAACAATCTTTCCATTCATATAATCTATTTCGGTCGGTCTGTTATTCAGCAGGTCGACAGCTAAAGAAGGAAAATGATTTCCTGCCTTAGTTAAATATCTCAGACATTTACGTATAAAATCATCATCGAATTTAATTTTTTCCGCAGCAGCAACTTCAACAGCTTCTTCAATAATTTGTTCAACCAATTCGATCGTATCAGAATTACTCATCGCTTCCGAAATAGTCATTCTCCCAACTGCGCATAAAGCACTCAATGAAGAATTAAGAATTGTTTTCTCCCAGACGCGTTTCAACAATTCAAACGAACTTATCACTTTTGATTCGAGTGCAACGGAGTTGAGAAGAGCCGCAATTTCATTTGCTTCATCCATTCGGGAATCGTCCACCGAAGCAATATAATTCGGGGGATTAAAGAAAGTAACTTTCACCTGATTTGGTGCATTAAGATTTCCTGCGAAATTGATGACCATTCGGAATGTTCTCGCTTCACCCAAAACAGAAGAGATCATTTGTTCAACATCAATTCCATTCATGGCACACATTACGCCGGGACTACTATTATTTAATTTGGAAATTTCATTTACAAGAGAAGGAAGATGCGTTGTTTTAACACTAACAATAATCAGATCAGGATTAAAAGAATTAAATTCGGCTACTGAAGAAAAGATATTTTTGAATGTTGTTTTTTTAGTGATTACTCCATCCAGTCTAACGCCCTCAGATTTGATAAGATTAACTTTCATCTTATCAAGATCACATACTGCCACCTCTACGCCTGCATCCGAAAAATGTGATGCGAGAATACAGCCCACAGGCCCCATACCAATTATTCCAACTCTATTTATTTTCCTATCCATCTTTATTCATTCGTCACTTTCAAACTCTCGAGTTGCTCGATAAATGTTTCGATTTTTGTAATGGACTGACCTTCGGAGTAAAAACGTAAATCACAAAGATCTCCTTCGATCACCATTACAGGAATATTATATTTTTTATAAAATCTCAAGGGTAAGCCAAATCGCGCATTCGAATTATTAAAACAGGTTTTGGCATCATGAAAAATCATCCCGTCAACACGAAAATCATCCGCCATTTGTTTAAGCAATTTCATTTTCGCATTTTCACTCCTGTTAATAAATATCTCAGTGTATGCCTTAGCTGAAGAATCAAAAGGATCTTCAGGATCAAATGAATCGAATATCCAGCTATTACAATAGGTTGATGCTACGACAGAGGAATTATTTTGAACAAACAAATCTGATAGTGACCGCAGTTTGCCCCAAATCGGCATTCCGTCCCAGTATATACGTGTATTTTCTTCTTTGACGATTCCTATTTTCGCACTTACATTTAATTCCAATTCATTTAATAAAATCCGGTAGTATTCTTTCGCGATTTCAGTGCCTCTCAAAACCACTATAGGACCCATGTGAATTGAACTATCGAAAAATCCGATAGGTGCAGGAGAAGCTTTCGCAGTAGCAAGAACTTTTTTCCATAAATCGGTTGCTTCTCTGCTTAACTTAATCGTTTTGCGAAATTTGTCTATATCGAATTTTTGTCCGCTGCTTTTTTCGCAAGCTGGTATCATTGCTTTGAACTGAGCGCTTACATCTTTAATTTCCGCGTCCGTGATTTCTTCTATATGACGCGGAGGAAATATTCCGATAATCGGACAATTAAATTCTTTTGCATAAAAATTAAACCAATCCTGAACCTCACGACATTGATTTGTATTATATACAATGAGATCAGGTTTTGGAATACCGGCAAGTCCGTAGTGTTGGGTAAGCGGTGTTTTTTTATTCAGATAAGCACCGATATCACCTGTAAGGTATGAACAGATATCACCGGCATAACCTAAATTAATTGTAGCAGGAATAAATTCGCCTGCCTGACGTGTGGCACCTAACAGAGCACCATGATTTTCCGGAAAATAAATTTCGAATCCGAAAGAACGTAATAACTCTGCGGGTCCCACGCTCGTGCACCACGCAACTTTCGGTGCAAGACCCAAACCTGTGAAATAATCTTTCATCACCGAACGAAGAAGTGAAGATGATTTTATCTCGTACATATTAAACAGTTATTGTTCTACCCGATGTTTCCATTAAATCGTCTAATTTGATTATATATACTTCATTTTCGACCGGATTATCTTCACCATATAAATTTTCGAGATATGCTTTATATGCTTTTACAACATTATTTGGTGCAACTTTCATAGATGGTGTCAGTGTGCCATTTTCCAATGAAAGTTCATCATCAATAATCATGGCCGCTTTAATTTTCGCGAATTTTTGGCCGATGCCACAATTTGCATCATGCAAACAACCATGTAAACATTTTCCAAGTTCGTTTAAATCGCGTGGACAAAAACATCCTTCTTCCGGGGAAAGAGAGTAATCGGGTTTTTCCAACAATTTCTTATTTGGAAATAATAAAGCCACCGGATATTCGTGACCCGAACCCACCACCATTGCAAATGAAATATAATGACATTTCAATTCAATTAATTTTTCCAAGTCAGACGGGACTACCTTTTCTCCATTCGATAATTTAAAAATGCGATCTTTTCGTGTAATCAATTTGAGACCTTCATCCGTTATTTCACCGACATCGCCCGTACAGAACCAGCCATCTTCTGTAAATATTCCTTTATTCGCTTCATCATTTTTGAAGTATCCACTCATCACATTCGGACCTTTCACCTGAATTTCTCCATCATCCGCGATACGAATACTTACGCCAGGTAAAGGAACGCCAACTACACCTGATTGACGTTTTTTCGTCGGATCAGTCAATGTACAACAAGGGGAAGTTTCTGTTAAACCCCATCCTTCAATTACAGGAATATTTCTTTTTTCGAATTCGTCTGAAAGTTTTTTTGGTAAAGCAGCGGCTGCTGTAAAAACAAATTTTAATTGAGGATGAAAGAAAAGTTCTTCCGCAACTTTATCATTTTTTATCAGATCAATTAGTGATTGATAAACTTTTGGCACACTGAAAAATACGGTTGGTTGAATAACTTTCCAATTCTCCAATAATACTGCAGGATCTTTTCCATAGCCTGATTCGAGCGATAGCTTCGCACCATTATAGAGCGAACTAAATAATTCGAAAATACCGCCAAAGCTGTGATGCCAGGGCAAGTAAGAAAGAAACCTGTCATTTTCATCCAAATTCCAAACAGCGGGTAAGGCAGCTTGTTGCGATAATATATTTAAATGTGAAAGCTGTACACATTTTGGAATTCCCATCGTTCCTGAAGTGTACATATTCAGGCAAATTTTTTCAGATTCCGCATTAATATCGAGCTCAAATCCTTTTCCCGTTTTTTTATGAAGTAATTCTTTAAAACTATATTGGTTAGGAAAAGATTTATGGTGAACATCATCAAAAACAAAAATGCGTTCCACTTTAATATTACCGATTCTGTCTAATTGAATTTCACCTGCTACAGCAACAAATTTTGCTTCGGAATGATTAATGAGCAATTCCGCAGTTTCCTTATGAAAATAAGCAAAGATTGGAACTGCGATTCCCCCCGATGCCATAACAGCCAACTCCAACTCAAGCATCTCAAGTCGGTTTGGAG
>JAHEYM010000453.1 GCA_023251595.1 Bacteroidota bacterium | reverse complement strand
AATCGCCGCAGGAAAGACCCCTGAAGATTCGGAAATTGTTATTCCAACCGAAGTCACTCAGTATTTCAGCCTCATCCCTGTTAAAGATTTATCTTTATCTATCACGAATTACGATTTTCCCCGTTACGGGTACATGGAAAATGTTTATGGTGAAATAGGAGAAGTCTCGTTAATGGTATTTGTAATTTCCAGGGATGAACGGGTGGAACCGCTGAAGTAATTGGGAATTAGGAATGAAGAATTAGGAGGCCTGATGTGAATGATCAAATACATTTTTTTTCTTAGTCTAACATTCTGTCTTCGTGTCTAAGCGGCATAAAAACTTTTCGGATTTATCAAATCGGTATCTTCAATTCCGCCACAAAGACTCAATAACTCAAAGGTTCACAAAGAAAGTTTGTTCACAGATAGCACCAGAAAAGCACAACTTGTCCCGTTTTTACCGGAGATCATTAAACCTTCCTGCGTATAATCTTATAAACTCTTCAACTTTTCAACCTATCAACCTATCAACTCTTCAACTTATCAACTTATTTCTTTACAAATTCATATCTTTGTACTCGAAAAATGGCTTCCCTGACAGAAGATATCGCTTCGATTGAGCACAAAGTGGAAATTTTGATAAATTTGCACCGGAAATTGCTTGCTGAAAATGCGAAAGTCGTGTCACAGTTCGATGCACTCAAACAGCAGTCAGAGGCCATGCAGAGTGAATTAGCCGTGTATCGTGAGAAGGATAAAATCTCACAGCTCGCGAAAGAAATAGACATCGATGGGGCTGTTCAAACCCACGAAGTCAAACAGAAATTGAATAATATGGTGAAGGAAATCGATCGTTGTATTTCCTTGCTCAGGAGTTAAAACCCACTAATACACAGCGATTAAATAGTGATAGCCAGGATGGCTGAAGTATCGATTAAAGTTTCAATTGCCAACAGACAATATCCTCTGAAGATCCAAAAGGGTGAAGAGGGGAATGTAGATAAAGCTGTCATGCTTATCAATGACAAACTGAAAGAGTTCGAAAAGGAATTCGGAGTGATGGATAAGCAGGATTTTCTTGCCATGTGTGCCCTCGAACTTGCTGTAGATGCCTCGAACAGAGAGGCGAAAACGGCAAGTGAAAACCACTTACTTGGCGACAAATTAGGTAAATTGAATGAGTTGGTCTCAGGATATCTTCAAAAAAATAATCCGTCGGCTAACGGATAACGTTCTTTCACATACTTAGGGCAATCTAAGAAAATCGTCGGTCGCGAGACCGGATTAAGATATTGCCCGCACCGGGTCACTTTCACTATTTTGTACTCAACACTTCACAATTGGAGAAAAGCTCATGGTTTGAACTGCAGGCTGCATTCCTAACTAGAATAGGAATCCGTTCACACGGACAGTAGAAGCACGCAAAACCTGGCGTCTCCACCCATGATAAAAATTGGGGTACATAATATGAAATGGACGGTGCGGGCTTTTTTGTAAAGACGTCATGCATGGCGTCTCTGCCAATAATCATCCAAAAATGACAAATCAAAAATGGAAAATGAAATCATAATAGCAATCGTCGCAGTAGTAGCTCTCGGGCTTGGACTACTAGGCGGAAGTCTGCTTTTCCGTAAATCTTTCAAAGGGAAAGAGGCTGAGGCTACTGAAAAAGCAAATCTGATTCTCCGTGAAGCAGAAGCCAAAGCTGAAACCGCGAAGAACAATAAAATTCTTGAAGCAAAAGAACGCTTTCTTCAGATGAGATCTGAACACGAAAAAGCAGTCGCAGAGAAGGATAAAGCAATCGCTGCTGCGGAAGCAAGGGCGAAACAGAAGGAACAGTCGTTCAATCAGAAACTCGAAAATCAACAAAGAAAAGAGAAGGAGGTCGATGCTATTCAGGCAAGTCTTACTTCTCAACAAGATGTGCTTAACAAGCGCAAAGCTGAGGTCGATCAGATTCGGGTGAAACAAGTTGCTCAACTCGAAAAACTTGCCGGATTAACCGCTGAGCAAGCGAAATTGCAGATGATGGATGCGCTGAAATCGGAGGCACGTAGTGAAGCGCTCGTCCATATTAACGACATCATGGAGGAGGCGAAACTTACTGCCAATCAGGAAGCAAAAAAGATCGTCATTCAGACTATTCAACGTGTTGCAACTGAACATGCCGTAGAAAATTCTGTCACTGTTTTCAATATTGAAAATGATGAAGTGAAAGGCAGAATTATCGGTCGGGAAGGGCGGAATATCAGAGCGCTCGAAGCCGCTACCGGTGTGGAAATTATCGTTGATGACACACCCGATGCGGTAATCCTCTCCGGATTTGATCCGATTCGTCGCGAGATGGCTCGTCTCGCACTTCATCAGCTTGTAACAGATGGTAGAATTCATCCTGCAAGAATTGAAGAAGTAGTTGCGAAAGTGAAACGTCAGTTGGAAGATGAATTTGTTGAAATCGGAAAACGAACGAGCATCGATCTTGGAATTCATGGTCTCGCACCGGAATTAATTCGTATGGTTGGGAGAATGAAATATCGTTCGTCTTACTCACAAAATCTTCTTCAACACTCGCGCGAGGTTGCGAATCTTTGCGCCATCATGGCAACCGAACTGGGACTCAATGTAAAGCTTGCAAAACGCGCCGGACTTCTTCACGATATTGGTAAAGTTCCGGATGATGAACCTGAGTTGCCACATGCGATTTTGGGGATGAAGATTGCTGAGAAATATAAAGAAAGTCCCGAGGTATGTAATGCGATCGGAGCCCACCACGACGAGATCGAGATGACCAATCTTATTTCACCGATTATTCAGGTTTGCGATTCCATTTCCGGCGCAAGACCAGGTGCGCGAAGAGATATTGTTGAATCTTATCTCAAGCGATTGAAAGATATGGAAGCGTTGGCGATGTCATATCCAGGTATTGAAACCTGCTACGCAATTCAGGCAGGTCGCGAGCTTCGCGTCATCGTGGCTTCAGAACAAGTGTCTGATAAACAGGCAGAAGTTCTCTCGTATGAAATCTCAAAAAGAATCAAGAACGAGATGACCTATCCGGGTCAGATTAAAGTAACGGTGATCCGTGAGACGAGGTC
>JAHEYM010000452.1 GCA_023251595.1 Bacteroidota bacterium | reverse complement strand
TTTACTCTCATAATAAATCTTTCAATTTGTTTAACAATTAAATACCGTTCTCACCAATTAGCGTAATTCCATTCATTAATCAATTTCATCTTTTTTAGTTGAATATTATATTTATCTTTTCTCATCTCCACCTGATCACGTAAGGCAAGAATAAAAGTGAGGACTGAAAGATCGCCCCTGTTCATCTGAATTTTTTCCGCAGCGATAAGACTTTGAGATAATTCTATTTGCTCATTCACAGCTGAAAGTCTGGATTCATTTGATATTATCTCTTCATCTAATACTGACAATTGTAAATTATATTGAGAGATAAAATATTGTTGATATCGGGTTCTCGTTTCATCCGATATTTTAATTTTCTGATAATCCATTCCTTTTTGTTTTCCATCATAAAGGGGAACCACAAGATTAATCCCCGCGCTTACACCAAAATGTTTGGGAATTGTGAGAGGGGATGCACTAAGAAAACCGGCATCAGCGAACCAATTCAATCGTGGAAGATATCGGACATCCACACTTGATTTCTGGACTGCGAGTCGCAAACTATCAATTGTAAATTGTTCGTTCAGTGGTGAGTTTTGTGGAGATTTTAGTTCTGATTTTACGATTCCGGGATCGCTTAATATATAATGAACAGTATCCTTAATTCCGCACAAGAGGTTTAGTTGGCGAAGATCAGACAAATATTGATTTTCCGCTTCTGATATGCGAATTTCATTCGCCTTTCTCTCGAGTTTTAGCGAAATATAATCTGTTTGCTTACAGAGCCCTGCGCTCACTAATTGCTTTAAAATAGTATCTTCTTCAGCGAGCAATTTGTCAAGTCCTTGTAAATAAATTATATCTCCGCGATCTGAAAAGGTCGAGATATATTGGTCAGTTATTTGTTTCTTTAGCTGATGTTCATCAATCTGTGTCAGGAGATTTGTTGACTGATTTTCAGTTCTTATCGATTCATATTGAGGTTTCAATGTTTTCTGATTAAACATGGGCTGTGAAATTCCAACAAGAGAAGAATAATTTCCACCATTCGTGATGGCATCATCATAGCCAACATATTTTGATGAAGGAGCAATTAATATTTGTGAATTTAAATTTATTTGCGGTTTTTGTGAGGCGTCAATTTTTAGACTATCGATTTTACCGGATTTGATACGGTTTATATAGTCAAAAAACTGCGGGTGATTTGCAGCACCTGCATTCAAATAATATTCTAAATCCCGTGAGACCTGGGCATAATAGTGGGGGACCCGAAAAAAAGCCGCAAAAAAAACGAAACCAAATATTCTTGCTGAGGTAATTTTCATTTTTCTTCTATTTGCATTAGGAAAAAGGCCGGGAATCACTTCCCGGCCACCATTATCATCCAGCCGCCTAACGCAACGGTTTAGGATGAATATTATTAGAACTCCAAAACAAATTAATCGACATTATCGTGCAGGAATGAATTATTTGGTTTTATTTCTGCTTTTTTATCTGCATCTTCAGAAAGTGAATATCGGGATAATTTCGATTCAGAGGAATGAGGCACCGGATCTAAATCAACATTTCTGCGTTTGTAAGCAGGCTCTCTTTCCATATCGCCGACTTTAGCAGGATTGCCCAATTTAATGCTTAATTCTCTCAATCTCATAATACGTTCTCTTGATTTTTCAACTTGTTCATCGAACTCAGGTTTGGGCACAGCTTTTAAAACGGGTTCAAGCATAGTGGGTTCATTTTGCTGACCCGTTGATTCTGGAATGACCTGATTTTCGATCGTTGCATTTTCTATCTTAAATTCGATACTTATTTTCTGATCTTCCTCTTTTCTAATAAGTGTTGGTTCGTTTTGCATTTCTGTTTCCGGGACTTTCGTTTGAGTTTCTTCGGAAACAGGAACGATAGTTTTTTGTTCTTGATCATCGAGTTTAAGCACGACACGTTTAGTCTCGGGTTTGAATGTACCGAGTTCTTCGCGTGTTTTAAAACCGGTTGCAATAATGGTAACTGAAATTTTATCACCAAGACCTTCATCCACACAATTACCCCAAATCAGTTCGGCAGTGAGACCTGCTTGTTGTTGAATAAAATCTGTGATGGTATCAATTTCATCCATTCTCACTTCAACATTTCCGGAAGCTACGTTTAATAATATATGTCGTGCTCCATGAATATTTGTATCATTTAATAAAGGTGAATTCAGTGCTTGTTCAATTGCACGTATTGCTCTGTCTTCGCCTTCAGCAGTAGCGGAACCCATAATAGCCACACCACTATCTTTCATAACAGTTCTGACATCTTCAAAATCTACATTAATATAACCCGTAACTGTAATTATTTCAGCAATTCCTTTTGCAGCAATTGTGAGAATATCATCTGCTCTTCCGAATGCTTCAGATAGTTTCAGATTTCCATGAATTTCACGAAGTTTGTCATTGCATATAATTAAAAGTGTGTCAACACTTTTACGTAATTGTTCCAAACCGTCATCGGCCTGATTTTTTCTTTTTCTTCCTTCAAATCCAAATGGAACAGTGACAATTCCTACCGTAAGGATACCCATTTCTTTTGCGGTTTGAGCAATAATTGGGGCAGCACCGGTACCTGTACCACCACCCATTCCTGCAGTAATAAAAACCATTTTTGTTCCAGGCTCTAGTAATTTACGAATATCGTTTATATTCTCCAACGCGGCATTTCTGCCTACTTCAGGGATAGAACCCGCACCACGTCCTTCAGTGAGCGTTTCACCTAATTTAATTTTAATCGGAACGGGACTCATATCCAGTGCCTGGGCATCGGTGTTGCAGACCATAAATTCAACGCCTTTAATACCTTGCCGGAACATGTGGTTGACAGCATTGCTTCCGCCACCACCAACACCAATTACTTTAATAATTGATGTTTTGTCTTTGTTAAAATCGAAGTGCATGGTTGACATAATTTGGTTTTTACGTTAGTTTAAGTTATAATTTTATTTATGCTATATGGTTGATTTATTATCTATTTGATTTTATTAATTATTTTGATCAACTTATTTTATCATTATTTTCCTCCTCCATCCATTCCTTGGTTTTTTTGAAAAAATTATCAAAGAAACCACC
>JAHEYM010000086.1 GCA_023251595.1 Bacteroidota bacterium | reverse complement strand
AATTCTTCAACATAAACTTAATGAAGAGGAAATCGAAAAATTAGGTTCGCTAAAAAAGCAAATGGATGAGCGTAAAATATTTATTAACGACAGTTGTAATACTTCCATCTCCGCCTTCAAAGCTCATTGTCTGAAACAGATTGAGGAGAATGATGTAAAAGTTATCATTGTCGATTATTTGCAGATGATGAGTTCTAACAAATACCGGAATAGTCGCGAGTTGGAAATAAGCTATATCAGCAGAGAATTAAAAAATCTCGCAAAAGATCATGGTGTTTGTGTTATTGCAACGAGCCAATTGAGTCGCAATGTAGAAACAAGAGGTGGCGTAAAGATCCCAAACCTCACCGATCTCCGCGATAGTGGCGCAATTGAACAGGACGCCGATAAAGTTATTTTTATTTATCGACCCGAATATTATGAAATAATGCAGAACGAAATGGGAGAAAGTACTGAGGCATTAGTGGAATTAATAGTTGCCAAAAACAGAAATGGCAGATTAGGAAGAATTACGCTGGAAAGAGATCGTGACTATACAACTCTCAGAGAATTTGAAAATCATGACAGCGTTTTTGAGTTTTCAAAAAAAAGATTAAGTGAATTGGGTGAGGAACCGCCCTTCTAAACTAAAGATATTGAGCCGTTGCTTCAAAATTATGAGTCAAATTATTCAGACTTGGTGGTTGTGTTCCTGCAACCCATGTAGAAGTGGAAGAGAGAAGATTGCTGTTTATTGCGATGCTCACTTCGTTCCGCTTCTCATAAACAGAATCGAAGTCAATGATAATTAGCAACGGCTCTTTTTTATACTATGTACACCGAAGAGGATTTATTATTATTTGCAAAAAAACATGGAGTTAAACTCCGGAATTTTTTTCGTCGTATTCCCGGTAACGCCGGCAAATCTTTTACGAAATTTAAAAAGCATGAACTGCATGCAATAATTTTCCTTTCAATAGAATATCCATTCGAACTTTGTCATTTTTTTCAAACACCATTCTCTAAATTTCAAAATACGATTAATGATCCGATTTACGCTCATTATCAGATCGCTAAAAAGAAAGGCGGGCATCGTGAGATCTTCGCACCCCCGGAAGAATTAAAAAAATATCAAAAACGATTAAACTATTTTTTACAGGCATATTATTTAAGCGTCAAACCAAAAGAAGTTCATGGTTTTGTTATAAATCCGTTGTATCGGGGAATTAAATGCAATATCACTGAAAACGCTAAACCGCACGTCAACAAAAAATATGTGCTGAATATTGATCTCAAGGACTTCTTTCCAGGCATTACAGCGAAACGTGTAAAAGAAATATTTTCTTCACCAACATTTAATTTCAGCGAACAAATCTCAACCGCGCTAACATTACTTACGACGTTTGAAGGGAAACTGCCAATTGGTGCTCCCACTTCACCCGTCATATCAAATTTTATTTGCAAACAACTTGATGCAGATCTTATAGAATTTTCCGAAACAAATTCACTCTCGTACACTCGTTATGCCGATGACTTAACATTCTCTTCAAATGATTTAATTTCGAACGACATTATTTTGGATATCGTTAATCTGATTCAGAAAAATAATTTCAAAATAAATGAAAAAAAATTAAGACTACGCACATCAAACCGAAGACAAACGGTAACCGGAATTACGGTCAATAAAAAAGTAAATGTTGATCGAAAATTACTCAAAAAAATCCGAGCTATGCTCCACGACCTGAGCAGAAATGGCGCTGAGTTGGCATCCTGGCGTCACTTTAAATTCATCAGCCGTGCAAACAATAATTCCAGTACAACATTTATTAAAAAACTAAACGGATATATAAATTTCGTCGGACAAGTGAGAGGATTATTCGACCCACTCTATCTCCGACTTAAAATATCCTTTGATAAAGAATATAAAATATTTGTTTCGCTAACCACACACCCCAAGCCCCTCTCGTGAGGGGAATTTCATTCTCTTCATTATTTAAAAAATTTGATTAATGCTTTTGAATGAGAATTAAATTTCCTTCTTCACCCTAAACATTTTCTTACTGCCTGTCATCATTCTCAAACTTGCAAGTTCGAGTTCGGTGAGCGGACGCCATGCGCCACGTTTCAGGTTTTTCTTGGTGAGTCCGGCGAAACCAACGCGATCGAGTTTTTGAATTTCGTAACCTAAATGTTCGAATATATTTCTCACGACGCGGTTTTGTCCCGAGTGAATTTCAATTCCGATTTCTTTCCGGTTTGAACCACCTTCAATAAAAGTAATTCCGTCAACTTTAATTTTCCCTTCACCATAATCAACCCCTTCGAGAATGGTTTCCATGTCAGTAGGTTTTAATCCCGGCTCAATAGAAACATGATATAATTTCTGAATTTCGTATGCCGGATGTGTTAGTTTTTTGGTTAGATCGCCATCGTTTGTAAGCATCAAAACGCCTGTGGTTGCACGATCAAGTCTTCCAACCGGATATATCCTTTCTTTACCGGCTTCTTCCATCAGACCCATCACCGTCTTACGGTGAAACGGATCGTCGGAAGTCGTAATAAAATCTTTTGGTTTATTTAATATATAATATACTAATTTCTCAGTCCGGAGTGGTGCATTATTATGACGCACTTCATCACCTGCGGAAACTTTAAATCCGAGTGTCGTAATTATATTTCCATTTACAGAAATGGTTCCTGCGGTAATTAAATCATCAGCTTCACGACGTGAACAAAGACCCGTATTAGCAATATATTTATTTAAACGGGTTTGATTATTTAATCCGTCGCGGGAGTGTGTAGAATCTTTTAATGAAGGTCTGGGTGCGCGGACACCATCAACCGGAGCAGGCCTGGCGGGACGATCTCTCCATGGACGCGCGGGTCTTTCTGTTTTGTCGAAAGGTTTTTTATGAAAATCTCTTTGGGGAAAATCTCTTTTCGGACGATCGTCACTACTTCTCTCTCGAAATGGCTTATCACTCTTCTGAAAATCTCTTTTCGGGAAATCTCTTTTAGGAAGATCCTCATTACTTCTTTCACGAAACGGTTTATCACTCTTATGAAAATCTCTCTTGGGAAAATCTCTCTTTGGACGATCATCCCCACTTCTCTCACGAAACGGTTTATCACTTTTTGGAAAATCTCTTTTTGGTCTATCCTCCCCACTTCTTTCACGAAATGGTTTATCACTTTTTGGAAAATCCCTTTTCGGTCGGTCATCGCCACTTCTCTCACGAAACGGTTTATCACTTTTTGGAAAATCTCTTTTTGGTCTGTCATCCCCACTTCTCTCACGAAATGGTTTATCACTTTTTGGAAAATCTCTCTTCGGAAAATCTCTTTTTGGTCTATCATCCCCACTTCTCTCACGAAATGGTTTATCGCTTTTTGGAAAATCTCTCTTTGGTCTATCATCACGACCTGTTTCACGACCTCTTCCTCGCGATGCAGGACGACGATCCTCGCGGGGTGCTGTGCGACGTTCTCCGCGTTCGGGTCTGTCAGCGCGTTCGGGTCTGTCATTGCGTTCTACCCGTTCAGCGCGTTCCCTGATTGCTGCGGTCCCTGAGCCTGCCGAAGGGGTCGAAGTATCAGGTCTAGGACGAAAAGTTCGGTTTTCGGGCGAACGACGATCTGAACTCCTCTTTGAATCAAATTTTTTCCCGCTGAATTTCTTTTTTTTCGGATCGAAACGGGGTTTATCTACTGACATGAGAATGGGTTGTGATTAAAGATAATAATGAAAATATAATACAAAGGTACTGAAAATAGTGGGATCCCGCAACATTGTGGTACTCCCTCCATCTCAAGTCATGCATTATATCTGTTTTATGCGACAAAATTTTTCACCCAAATCAATTTCTTAATTCGTATATAATTATGTAATTATGCAGTCCAATCTTCAATAAACCAATTCAAAATGAAAAAATATACCTTCCTCATTCTCTTTTCTGTTCTCGTAATTTTCGGTAAAACCAGTGCTCAACAAGGCGAAATCCTAAGATTTAAGGCCACCGGAAACACAGTGATCACCTTGTCGAATCTCACACTTCTGGGTTCATTCACGATTGAGGCATGGGTAAAGCCAAGCACAAAGGCGGATTTCGAAACCATCCTTTCGAACAAAACATCAGGAATAGGTAATCCCGGATTCTTTTTCGCGATAAATAACTATGCAACCACAGATGGGATGTTGGTTTTTGAGACTCAGAATGCCGGATGTTCGGGCACAACTGCCGTTACCTGGGGCGTATGGCAACATGTTGCAATTACCTGGGACGGAACCAATGCACAAATTTATCTCAACGGACTTCCGCTCGGCATGAATACACCAACATCTGTAAACCTTGCCAGCTCTCCCAACCCATGTTATATTGGCGATATTCCAAGTTATATTGGAAATGCCAATTTAGATGGTGCTATGGACGAATTACGTGTCTGGAATTACGCACGTACACAAAACGAAATTCAATCGGCGATGAATTGCCCTCTTCATGGAAATGAAGTTGGACTCTCTGCATATTACCAATTTAATGAGGGAATCGCAGATGGTAATAATCCTGCCGTTACAAATTTGCCTGATATGACCGTCAATAATCATTTCGGAACTTTACAAAATTTTGCGCTCAGCGGAATGAGCAGTAATTGGAGTGCACCTTCACCTGTCACCACCATACCACTCACCAGTCAGACACTCGCCTTATGCGAAGGGAACAGCTTAACAGTTGGGACGCATGTTCACGACACTACCGGAATATTTTATGATACACTTTCATCTGTGATGGGTTGCGATTCTGTGATAAAAACAAACTTGACTATTACCCCAGCAACGCCCGTGCATAATCCGCAAAACATTTGCAGCGGACAGAGTTACAATATTAATTCACATTCATATAGTACTCCCGGAAACTATACGGACACGCTTCACAATGCACTTGGATGCGATAGCATTGTCGTAACCGATATCACTGTCACGGTTGTTGATACTTCTGTTATTGTAAATGGCATCACATTGACTTCGAATGCCTCCGCATTATGTACGTTTCAGTGGATCGATTGCGGAAATGGAAATTCGCCAATTACAGGTGCCAATAGCGGCTCATACACTCCTATGGCCAATGGAAGTTATGCAGTCGTGGTGAGAAATGGCGGTTGCAGAGATACCTCTTTGTGTTATAACATTTTCAGTGTTGGAAATGTGGATAAACCATTGGAATCAGAACTATCAATTTCTCCCAATCCATCGAAGGGGCAATTTTATATATCCGGAAAATATTTAAATAATTCTGTTCTATGTGTTTATGATGTTTTAGGTTCTCTAATTTACAGAAAAGAAATAAAATCAGTGATAAATGAACTGTTCATTTTAAATATATCATCAAGTCCCGTGGGTGTATATTTTCTCACGCTGAGAAATTCTGATACGAATAAAATCTACAGAATTATTAAGGAATAGTTACAGACTTGCATAAAATGCATTTTCCAGATGCTCGATATTTGGGACCTCCTTCGAGAATACAATCGAAATAATATCAAATCGTGCATCGAGCTCGTAGCATTTATATTTGATATATGCCGAAGCCGCATTCATCAATAACCGTTGTTTATTCCGGTTTACCGTAAATTCCGGTTCCGCCATAAATGTCGAAGAACGGGTTTTCACTTCCACAAAAACAATTTCATCTTTAAATAAAGCGATGATATCTATTTCGCTGTGGTAGTTACGCCAGTTTTGCTCAAGGATGGTGTATCCCTTGCTTTTGAGCAGGTCAGCAGCGAGCTTCTCGCCGGCTTTACCTAATTCGTGTGATTCGGCCATTGTTTAGTTGATGGGTTGAAAAGTTGAATAGTTGAAAGGTTGAAAGATTGAAAAAAGGAAATATTAATGGTGAAATTTTAAAAATTATATGTGATTTTTTTATCAATCAAGAAAAACTTTGCTGCAAATCTCCAAATCACTAAATCAAAAAATCACAAAATGATACGGCGAAATTACTAAAAAGTAATTAACGTATACAAGCCCACCTCAAAATTTATTTTTCTGCCAAGAATAAGTGCAAGATTGGTTTTTACATGACCGGCAGGAAAACCGAAAGCAACAGGATAATCAAATCTGTCAACCACCCCACGAATAATTTCTTCTGCTGTTTTTCCAAACGGCACTTTGTTATCTTTCATCTCCGTCATTCCGCCAACCACTAATCCCGCTAGGTTCGACAATTTCCCCGCACGCAACAAATTCTGCATCATCCGGTCGATATGGTATAAATATTCATCCAAATCCTCAAGAAAAAGAATTTTTCCGTCCGTGTTGAGATCAGAAACAGAACCGTTCAGTGCGTATAGAAGTGAAAGGTTTCCTCCTACCAAAATTCCGGAAGCATCTCCTCTCCGATTCAAATCATGCATCCCGATTTCGTATCCCTTGGATTCACCAAAAAGCACTCTGCGAAAGGCTTCTATGGCATTATCAGTATCGGCATCGTCCTTGAAATTGATAGCCATCGGAGAATGAATCGATTCAATTTCCAGACATTCATTCAGATGTGCATGCAGAATAGTTGCATCACTAAAACCCGCGATCCACTTGGGTTTCTCCACAAAATTAGAAAAGTCGAGACGATCTATAATTCGTAATGTTCCGTAACCACCCCTTGCACAGAGAATAGCTTTGATCTCGGGATCGTCCAACATCTGCTGAAAATCTGCAGTCCTCTCCTCATCTGTTCCGGAGAATTGATCCGCTTCACCATAAATATTTTCTCCCAAAACGGGCTTCAAGCCCCATTCCTCCAACGTTCTCAAGCAATGTGCAATCTCATCCTGACTCACTTTCCGCGCGGGCGCAACGAGTCCGATTTTATCATTTGGGTGAAGGTAGGATGGAGTTCTCATTTCATTTATCTTTGCCAAAATTACTAAAAATTAATTCGGTGAGTCGTTATACTATCACAGCTGCCCTTCCCTATGCGAATGGTCCGTTACACATCGGACATATTGCAGGTGCTTATTTACCTGCCGATATTTTCGTCCGTTATTTAAGGATGAAGGGTGAAGATGTTATATTCGTTTGCGGCACTGATGAACACGGTGTGCCGATTACGATCAAAGCAAAAAAAGAAGGAATTACGCCACAACAGGTGGTCGATAAATATCACGAACAAATTCGGGATGCATTTAAAACGTTCGGAATTGATTTTGATATTTTTTCTCGGACTACAAATAAAGTTCATCATAAAACGGCGCAGGAATTTTTTCGGAATTTATATGATAAAGGAATTTTTTCTGAAGAAGTGACTGAACAATTTTATGACGCAAAAGAAAATCAATTTCTCGCAGATCGTTATATAACCGGAACTTGTCCGAAATGCGGAAATGAAAATGCGTATGGCGACCAATGCGAAAAATGCGGATCGACATTAAATGCGACCGATTTAATTAATCCACGATCTACATTAAGTGGTGAAAAACCCGAATTAAAAAAAACCAAAAACTGGTTTTTACCTTTGGGTGAATTTAATGATCGGGTTAAAGAATATATTGAAAAAGCAAATATTGAATTTGGCTGGAAGACGAATGTTTACGGTCAATGTATGTCGTGGTTGAATCAGGGTTTGCAATCGCGCGCTATGACAAGAGATTTGAATTGGGGGATCCCCGTTCCGGTTGATGGAGCGGATGGAAAAGTGTTATATGTTTGGTTCGACGCACCGATTGGCTATATATCTGCAACAAAAGAATTGCGGCCCGATGATTGGGAAAAATACTGGAAAAAACAACCTGATCCAAAAGATGATGCCCGATTGATTGAATTTATCGGAAAAGATAATATTGTTTTTCATTGTATTATTTTTCCTGCCATGTTGATGGCACATGGAGAATTTATTCTTCCCGAAAATGTTCCTGCAAATGAATTTCTGAATCTTGAAGGTCATAAACTTTCGACGTCAAGAAATTGGGCGGTCTGGTTGCACGAATATCTTGAAGCATTTCCAGGCAGAGAAGATGAATTACGTTATGTGTTGACTTCGATTGCACCTGAAACAAAAGATTCCGATTTTTCATGGAAAGATTATCAGGCAAGAGTGAATAACGAATTGGCAGATATTTTAGGAAACTATGTTAAACGTGTGATCGATTTAGTTCATCGTTATTGTGATGGAAAAGTTCCATCCTCTCATCCCGGACTTATATATACATTTAAAGAAGCGGAAGCAAATGCCGTTTTTAAATCGGGTGTTGAAGAATCTTCCAGAAAAATGATTGAGTGTATAGAAAGATATCGTTTCCGTGAGGGCCTTACTCATCTGATGGACATTGCAAGAGCGGGAAATAAGTTTCTTGCCGACACAGAACCCTGGAAACTTATTAAGACAGATCAGCCGCGGGTCGAGAAGATTTTATTCGAGAGTTTGCAGAATTGTCTTGACTTGGCTTTCTTCATGCAGCCTTATCTTCCCCACACTTCACGCAAAATATTAAAACAATTAAATTTAAAAGAAGAAAATATTTTGTTTGAAGAAAATGGGAACGGAAATTCATATACTAATTTAAAATCTGTTTTGGTTGAAGGGTACAAAATCGGTGAGTCTGAAGTAATGTTCAAAAAAGTAGAAGACTCACAAATAGATGATCAGTTTTTGTTCTTAGCTGCTAGACAGCATATTAATTCAGTAAATGAATCTAAACTAGAACAACAGAGCAAAATTTCACCCTCAAAACCCGAAATAGTATATGACGATTTCTCGAAAATGGATATCCGTATCGGCACTATACTAGAAGCAGTAAAAGTTCCGAAAGCGGACAAATTATTGAAATTATTGATCGATACCGGTATCGACAAAAGAATTGTCGTATCGGGCATTGCAGAATATTATAAAGCGGAAAATATCATCGGACAAAAAGTTAGTATCCTTGTAAATCTCGCACCCCGTAAAATAAAAGGAATCGAATCGCAGGGGATGATTTTAATGGCGGAAGATCTTTCAGGTAAATTGGTATTTGTTACACCTTCCGAGGATGTTGGAAACGGCAGCACAATATCATAGAGACGTTCCACTCAACGATTTTTTGGCATAGCTAAAATCACTTCTCGAGGCGAAATGAGTATCTTTGCCGACCAAATCAACATGCTTCGACAACGCTCAGCAACAATCACCAAACAAACCTGGTCCCGTAGTTCAACGGATAGAATAGAAGTTTCCTAAACTTTTGATGGCAGTTCGATTCTGCCCGGGACTACTTCGACCACCGAAGCTATAACAGAGGCAGTCTATCAGGTTCAGTTTGCATAACATAAACTGTTCAAAATCACCTCAATATGAATCGAATTGAAAAAAAATTGAAAATATTTCACTTCAACGTTAAACATTTTGACGTTTTTAGACTCTAACTAGTATAGTTGACCTTTAAAAACAACTATCGATAAACATGAAAAAGGCAATCTCATTCATCGCAATCCTAATGTTCGCGGTAACTTTACAGGCTCAGAACCCGGTTCCCACAGGCACAGTTTCGCCTCAAAAGGAGTCGCTACTGCCTGGTAAAAAGGACAAAGCGGCACGGAAAGAGGCGAAAAAAGCAGCTAAACTGAAAATTAAACAGGAAAAAACGGATGTCAAAGCGCTCAGAACTGATCTGAGAAATGCAAAAGCAGCAGGCGACAAAGAGAGAATCATTCGCGATAAAGCGAGTATTGAAAGTCATCGGACTGAACTCCACAGACATCAGCATGAATTACATCCGAATCGCCGCGAACATAAACCGCGCAAAGAACCAAGAGAACACAGACATCACGAGAGACACACGTTCAGATAATCTGCTATATGAGCATTCACTTTTTCTCAAATCGTCATCCGAATAGGTGGCTTCTGATCCTTCCGGCTTTATTTGTCTTCATGGCTTCAATACAGGCGGGACATATCGGGCAAATAGCTGCTGTTTCAGATTCCACCAGAACAGATTCCACCTACAAGGTATATGACCGAAGTTATACATTCAATATCGATTGCGGGAACGATCTTCATTATCGGTCGAGAGGAAATGAAATTAAACTACCGTATTATAGTCCCGGATTCAACTATGAATCTGCTACCGGCTATTTTGTTTTTGTCTCTTTTACTGATATTGTCACAAGTAAAAATGATACGGCACATCTTGCGGTTGTAGCGCGTAAACGTGTTTTTGATGCGGGTGAATTGAATTTCGGTCGCGACTTCAATATTGGAAAAAAAATTGATGCCTCCCTCGGACTCACACGTTATTTTTTCAGCGAGAAGGATAAGGCTGCCCCGAATTCGGATATTCTCTGGAATTTAGAATACTCTATGAATTTTAAATTTAAATATTTACGGGAGAAAATTATATTAGATTTCGATCGTGGAATCGAACGCGATATGTCGATCGCGTTCATGACTTATCGAAGGTATTCTTTTAAAGATGTTTTTCAGTTTGATGATGAAATTTTTCTCAAACCCAAGTTTACATTGAATCTCGGAACACAGAATTTTTATAAAATTTCGAGAGCCTCAGCCGGAAATAAACTTACACGATTCAGTTTTACTTCGTTAAATCTCTCGTTGGTTGCCGGATATACGATCGGTATTTTCACGCTTGAACCCACACTCGTCTGGAGCAAACCAATGAACTTACCGGTGAACGCCCCTGCAACTCCGATCAAGTACGGGCTTTTGTCTGTTTATCTTGATTTTTGATATTTATTCTGTTGAACTATATTATTATATATTCATCGGAACTTCCATCAAAAGAACTTCGGCATCCGGAGAGTTTGCTTTGATCGAAATTTTAGCTGTGTCCCAAATTCCCAATCCATCTCTTTCATTTAAAATATTTCCTTCGATGGAAATATCTCCTTTCAAAATGAAAGCGTAAATTCCGTTTCCGGTTTTCTTCAAATTATATTCAACAGAAAAATCTTTATCAAACCTGCCGAGATGAAACCATGCATCCTGATGAATCCACACGCCGGCCTCATCCGGATTTGGAGAAAGTATTTGTTGAAGTTTATTATGACGATCACTTAAATTTAACGTGATCTGATCGTATCGGGGTTTAACATTTTGTTTATTTGGAAATACCCAGATCTGAAGAAACTTCACCGGACAATTTTTGTTTTTATTATATTCACTATGTGAAACCCCGGTACCCGCGCTCATGACCTGAATATCACCATTTTTTATAACGGTAGTATTTCCCATACTGTCTTTATGTTCCAGATCACCTTCCAATGGAATTGAAATAATTTCCATATTATCATGAGGATGTGTTCCGAATCCCATCCCTGCCGCCACATAATCGTCATTCAAAACACGCAGTACTCCGAAATTCATTCTTTCGGGATTATAATAATTTGCAAAA
>JAHEYM010000451.1 GCA_023251595.1 Bacteroidota bacterium | reverse complement strand
GTGCGGTCCCTTCGCATTAAAATACGGCTTAGTAATGCTTGGCCGGTTTGAAAATGAAAAGGAGATCGGCAAAAGAGCGGGAAGCACATGGTGGTACGGAACCGATGAAATCGGTTTGGCTAAAGCTGCGAAGAGTTTTGAATGCAAGATGAAATACTTCAGGAGGGAAACACCCGAGGAAGCAATAAGGGTATTGACTGATCACCTGAGAATAGGGCTTCCGTGTATTTTAAGCGTTGACAACTGGGAACACTGGTTCACAGTTATTAATGAACAGCAGGGAAAATTTATTGTAGTTGACAGCGGTCTTGATAAAGTAATTGTAATATATTCCGCACACCAGCTTTTAAAGCGGTGGAAATATGTTGATGATGAAAGTGATTTTGTCAGTTATGATGGATACGCATTAACGTCGAAGGTGAAATCAGTAACCAAAGCAAGTTTCTCACTTGAGAAAGCGAGGTACGTAATGCAGGAGCGGAACCGGCATCTTGCAGAAAGGTGGGATACCTATTTTAATGATCTTATTAATATCTGCAAACCGCGCTCGCCGCTGGCAAAGAGGACGCTCACATTCACCGAATTTTTACGCCGTCATGAGAATCTGCTTGTAAAGCAGGTTGCAAACTGGCATGGAATGCCCACATACAAAGAACTTCACAAGATTTTAAAAAATATGCTATTTGTCGCTGATGTTTATGATCTTATAATACCAGCAGATGAACAGAAGAAAGCGCTTGTAGATTTAACATCAATATTAATGATGTACGGATGCGGCAAATATGGCATGGACCCGTTGGATTATTAAACCGGAGATACAATGGCTGCAATATTAAAAAGAAATGATAAAATACTTCAGAGAGAAAAATCGGCTCTCTTAGTAATCGACATTCAGGAGAAGATATTAGGTGTAATGCATAACCCGGACCAGGTTGTAAAAAATGCACTTAAACTTATCAAAGGATTTAAGACACTGAATATTCCTATTTTTTATACAGAACAATATCCAAAGGGTTTAGGACCAACGGCGGCGCCGCTTCTGGAAGAACTTGAGGGATTGAGTCCCGTGCAGAAAATGAGTTTCAGCTGTTATGGTGCGGGGAATTTCTTTACCAGGTTACAGGATAATAAAGTTGAACAAGTTGTTGTTTGCGGGATAGAATCACACGTATGTGTTCAGCAGACAGTGCTTGATTTGCTTGCGAATAATTTTCAGGTAGACGTAGCAGCAGATGCAATATCTTCAAGGAAAGATCTGGATTACAGAATAGCATTAGACCGGATGAAATCACACGGGGCAGAGATCACCACATCCGAGTCGATACTATTTGAATTTCTGGTGGACAGTGACACTGAAGAATTTAGGGAAGTGTCGAAGATTATTAAGTAAGAATAGAACATATTCTTCGCGTTGCACAGAATGACATAGGGGATTACAGATATAGAACATCGATATGACGTACCCGTTGCGAATCCGCACACCCAATAACACATGCATTGCTATTTAACTTATTGAATCCTAACTTCAATTTAAATTCTAAACAAAGGAGTAGATGCGAATGGATTCAATAGAAAGAGATGAGCGTGTATTAGAACATTTTAGTGACAGAGGTGAGGTATATGAGATTATAGATGCTGATGAACCCTCAAAGAGTATCAGAACAGATCCAAAAGTTGAGAACGCAATTAAGAATTTCGATTCGTCCCGTTATTTATCCAGCAGAGATGCAGATTATGATGATGATGATGAAGATGACGATGACCAAATGAGGGATGATGACTCCCCTGATGATGATAATGTTAACATCCGACCGGATGATGACGATGATGAATAACAAATAGGCTGTCGAGAGACAGCCTTTTGTTTTAATAAGGGATTTTATTCACTATAAAAATCTATCATATGCAGAATAGCGTTTTTGCAGACCGGACAAAAGTTATTCACCTTAATTGATTTCATAGTGCAGTCCTCCATCGGACGATATATACCTTTAGCAACATATCCTCCGCCTTCAAAAGCCCCAACTTTATTTGCATATTCTTCCGTTGCGGGAGTTGGAATCGGAATATTTTTATCCACAAGGTTTTTCCATTTAGAAGCAAAATTAACGAGAGTAGTTATGTTAGGATCGGTTGGTTCAACCGTCAGATCATAGAAATCTTTATATGCAACATCCGATGTATAATATTCATCGGCAAGTGAAGCGAACCCGTGGCCGAATTCGTGAGTAAAAATATATTCTTCATATTTATTGCTGTGGATGCAGCAAGAGTAAAAGTTATAAATTGATCCGCCGCCGTATTTATCAGAATTAACCATAATGTAAATCTGGTCGTAAGGTGCATTAGCTGCAACATCGCGAACTGATTTATTATCCGAGGTCATACAATATCTGTCGAGATCGAAAGTATAAAAAGAAGTATTAAGAATAGTTTTCTTCCAGATATGTTCAGCAGGAATATCGGTACCGGATTCAAGGGACGGAGCTTCGACACCCCAGATATTAAATTTATTCTTATTCTGTTTATATGGATCGGAATTAAATAGGTAGTCGGCGAATTTTTTACAATCCTTTTTAAATAGATCCATTTCATCTTTAGTATATCCATCCGGAATGATAACGATGTCAACATTCTTAGCCGGGTCGCCGGCATAATAAACTTTGAAATTTGGGTACTCCAGATTACTTTCAGTTTTTATGAAATAACTTTTAGGGTCAATCTTATACACAAATTTCAGGAGGTAATTATTTTTCCGGTCGCGACCGAAGATTTCAACTTTCACTTTATGTTTAGGGAAAGGGAAGGTAACTGTTTCGCTGAAAGTTTTTGCAGTAATGCCTGCCTCATCTGTAGTTTGCCATTCATGGAAAAGAGTGGAGTAGGTATGGGTATAAATTTCCTTATAGGATGAATCATCGGTCATGACGGCTTTATAGGCGCCGACATTAAACGGATCGATAAGATTTTTAGGGTTCCCTCCCCAATAGGGTTCTTCCTTTAATTCATCGAAAGAACAGGTATCGTGAGTTTTATCTCCGGAGTGGAAATAATCGAGGCGGAGAGTTTTATCCACAAAATAATCATCAAATTT
>JAHEYM010000085.1 GCA_023251595.1 Bacteroidota bacterium | reverse complement strand
ACAATGTTTGAGCAATATCTGACTGTGTATTTACCCATTCATCATATTTATGAATTGTTTCAGTAATTTCCGAAAGATATCTGTTTCTGTTTGGCGGAATAATATATATTTTTTCTGATTCACCTACCTCGGCATGCGCAGTTGATTTCCATGAAAGATTTAATTTTTCATTCATCTTCACCAATAAAGCAGCATACAATCTGTTCGTACCAGGATCATTAAACTGAGACGCAATCGTAGTAAACACGGGCAATTCTTCGTCTTTCGCTTCAAAGAGATTATGTCCGCGGCGATATTGTTTGCGCACATCTCTGAAACTATCTAGTGCACCTTTTTTGTCTGATTTATTGATCGCGATCAAATCTGCAAAATCGATCATATCAATTTTCTCGAGTTGGGTCGCAGCACCATATTCGGGTGTCATAATATATAATGAAACATCCGAATGTTCAATAATTTCGGTGTCACCCTGACCGATACCCGAAGTTTCAAGAATTACTAAATCATATCCTGCGGCTTTCACGACGTTTACTGCATCCTGTACGTATTGCGAAAGTGCGAGATGCGATTGACGCGTAGCGAGCGAACGCATATAGACACGATCCGTATTAATAGAATTCATGCGGATTCGGTCACCCAGCAAAGCCCCGCCTGTCTTACGTTTTGAAGGATCGACAGAAATGACAGCAAAAGTTTTATTTTTGAAATCAGCTAAAAAACGACGGATTAATTCATCGACCATCGATGATTTCCCGGCGCCACCGGTTCCGGTGATTCCAATCACAGGAACGGTTTTCAGTTTCACCATTTCCTGCACCTGTCCCAGAATTTCTTTCGATTGAGTTGGAAAATTCTCCGCACCCGAAATAATTCTTCCGATCGATTTAGAATCTTTATGTTTAAGCCCCTTTATTTCACCGTTCAAATGATTCCCGGTCGACACATCGCAACGTTCGAGCATATCGTTAATCATGCCTTGAAGACCCATTGCGCGACCATCGTCGGGCGAATAAATTCTTGCAATACCATATTTGTGCAATTCTTTCATTTCGGCGGGCAGAATCACTCCTCCCCCACCTCCGAAAATCTTAATATGTCCACATCCGGCTTTTTTGAGAAGATCAAACATATATTTAAAATATTCCATGTGTCCGCCCTGATACGATGTGATCGCGATTGCCTGCACATCCTCCTGTATAGCGCAATTCACGATCTCCTGCACCGAGCGGTCGTGTCCGAGATGTATGACCTCCGCCCCCGACGATTGCATGATTCTACGCATCACGTTTATCGATGCATCGTGCCCGTCAAACAGCGATGCTGCCGTTACAATTCTGATATGGTTCTTAGGTTTATAAGGCGCTTCGGTTTTCATATTTTGGTGAAGCTGAAGAATGCTTCCTAAGGTGCAAATTTACCAAATTTTGGTGAGAGTTAAACAAGTGTGTTATGCATAGAGATTTGGGCGTGCCCCCTCCTTCGTCGGGGTCGCGTATTCCGCTCATAGTCCTCGGTCTCCCGCCTGAGGCGCGAGACCTGCGGGCTATCCGCTTCACCCGCTCACGCAAAATATTTAAAAAAACTAAATGATAAAAACATCCTTTTATCTCCCATTATTTAGAAAAAGACGATCGAAGATATTGATATCTCCCTCTTTCTTTTCTTCCACATTCAAATATCTAAGTTGATCTGCAATTTCTCTTAGCTGATGCCGACTCCATGAGATATTTACCGATAAAGCAACTATATCTGCTGCCTCTTTATAAAATGTTTGCTCAAATGTCCCTATCGACTTTTTGTAAAAAACAAGAACAGAGCAAAATTGATACTCAAAAACTGAAAATGCCAACGCATCGAGTTGATACGAATAATCACTTTTTTTATCTGCAACTAATTCAATTGTTTCATCAGAAATTAATATTTTGCGATATAGTTTTTTCCTAATAATCCAGGAATTCGGGAGGAAAATCAAAATCAGAAAAATGGGGAAAGCGAAGATAAGTGTTTCATAGAAATTCTGTTTATAATTTCCTCCATATCTACCGGTTGCCCGAAGAATAAAAAGGAAATAACCTGCAACTAAGCATATATTGTAAATGATAAGCATTTTTATTTTTATATGCTTATGGGAAAAATATGTATTCATCAGTGTCATTTTTCGAAATATTTAACTCATCAACTAATTCGTGTCAATTAGTGTCTCTATTTGCCGATACTTTCCGCTCCATACTGTTTTTTCTTCTCATTGATAAATGTTGTAAGATCACTATTTGACTTCTCCAAAAATTCACTATCAAAAATACTTCTCTTTGCTTCGTATCGTTTATAACCCATAAAATAAGAATTATTCGGGAGATTGACAGAAGTTACGATTCGATGATAACGGTTCTTCAATTGAAGTGGCAAAAAATCAATATTCACTACAATATTAGCAATTAATTTTCTCTTCATTTCTTTTCTGATAGAATCCGGCAGCATCATTGTTGCTTTATATAAACTATCCAAACGACCGCACGCATTTACCATATATTGCCCGAACAATTCATCATCCGAATTAATTTTATTGAAATCAATATATTCCTCAGACTCTTTTCCGAATTTCGATTCCAGAAACAACAATGCACCTTTATCGCCGATAAAATTTGCAAGATTTTCATTAAATTCGACATCGTTGCGTATATATATAGTTGCGTGTGTCATTTCGTGAATGATGACATCAGCCGTTTGTCCGACCTGACGTGAAAGCATTCCTGAAAATACAGGATCTTTGAACCAGCCCAGGGTTGACCATGCACTGACTTCATCGAGCGACGTGTCGAATCCATCTTTTATCAGTTTCCGTCTTTCAATTTTTGCTTCATCGAAATCAAAAAATCCCTTGTAAGTAACAGTTCCCAGAAAAGGAAATTTCCATTCTTTTGCTTTCAGATTATAAGGTTCGCAACCGGTTAAAACAACCAGCATGGGTTTTCCTTGCTGATCATAAAAACGCTCATAATTTCCCGCATCTTTTAACCCAAGTTTTCCGGTCGCAAATGATTTAATTTCTTTAATAAGTCGGAGTTTTAATTTAAGCGAATCCGGAACCTGAGGATCAGCGAGCATCATGTCGATCGGGACAGCACTTGAAATAATATGTAACTGTCCGTTTAGTTGACTCCATCCGTAATTGACGAGACTTCGGTTACACGCATAAAGGACACAAATGAGTAATGAAAAAAGGAGAAAGAAATTCTTGAGTAATTTCATATGATGCCTATATTCTATTACACTAAGAAACTTTAAGGGCTAAAGCCCAAAGTTGAAGATCATTATTTACCCAACTATGAATGGTTGGGTTAGTGGCATACATCATCCTTTGAAAACCATTTTATAATGTTGAATATTTGCTTCGGTGAACTCGGGACCTGTTGCTTCAAATCCTGCTCTTTTATATAGACTCATTGCAGGTAACTGAGCGTGAAGATAAATCTCTTTACCTAATTTTTTTGCATCCTCCAACACTTTTCTCACAATCTCAGCCCCTATTCCTTTTCCCCGAAAAGGTGCGAGAACTGCGAATCGTTCCAGTTTCACACCATTTTTAGTTTCCCGCATTCTGGCACAACCAACCGGAATATCGTCAGAATAAATCAGATAGTGAGTTGCGGTTTGGTCGAGACCGTCGTATTCTTCATCACGGTCACAACTTTGTTCAACAACGAAGACCTCAGTTCGGATGGCTGCTGCAATCTTCCAATGTTCAGTATCGGTGAAAGGAAATTTTGTTACGCTTAACATGGATATATAAGTTTCTTTTCCACGGCTAAAGCCGTATATTCGTGAGTTTTCCCGTAAACCCCATCATGAATGATGGGGTTAGCTCGACAAAGTTAAGCACTATTATTATCTTTGCCCCATGTTCTTCATCCTCTCGAAAATTTTGGCTTTTATTATAACTCCGGTGATATGGATCATCGCTATGCTTTTATTCGCTATATTTTCTAAAAATCCGAAAAAGAAAAAAAGGTTTTTAATTATCTGCGTGAGTTTGTTTCTTTTTTTTACCAATTCATTTATACAGACTGAGTTTATGCATCTTTGGGAGGTTCCAGCAAAAATCAAAACTGAACTTCGTGAGAGTTATGATGCCGGTATCGTTTTGTCGGGAATGATTTCTTACGATCCAAAAATGGGACGTCTCCAATTTAATCGCGGAATTGATCGATTGCTTCAGGCAATTGATTTA
Source organism: Bacteroidota bacterium (assembly GCA_023251595.1). Lineage (GTDB taxonomy): Bacteria > Bacteroidota > Bacteroidia > AKYH767-A > JABDAW01 > JAHEYM01. Next base: position 7,141 of record JAHEYM010000085.1, on the reverse strand, counting down.
TATAAAAAGGGGATTATCAAAAAAATTCTGATTACCGGAGGATCAGGAAGTATTGCCAATCAGGAAACGAAAGAAGCACCTTTAATTAAAGTCTTTATGATGTCGGTTGGTATTCCGGAAGAAGATATTATTACGGAAAATCAATCCAAAAATACACACGAAAATGCAATAATGACTAAAATTGAATTAGATAAACTGACTCTATCAGGTCATTATTTATTAATAACTTCTGCTGTACACATGCGTCGTTCATTGGGTTGTTTCAAAAAAGCAGGAATTCCGGTCGATTCATATAGTACCGATAGATACACCGGCGAAACCCGTCACTGGGCATTCGACTTTCTATTTATTCCCAATACTGATGCGATGAGTGGCTGGAACACCCTTCTTCATGAGATTATGGGATACATTTCTTATGCAGTAGCGGGGTATCTGTGAAGGTTGAAGAGTTGAAGAGTTGAAGGGTTGAAGGGTTGAAGGGTCGAAGGGTTGAAGGGTTGAAGGGTTGAAATGAGATCATAGTTAAAAAAAAATACAATTGAAGAAATGGAAAAATAAACTCTATTTTTGGGTTTTCTTTTTTAAAGTTCCTACGATGAGATTAAATATATTCCTCCTGTATTTTCTTCTGTTTTTCGGACTGCAAAATATTAAAATTAATGCTCAGAAATTATATATTCAACTTGGATACGGGAACGGTTTTGGCGTAGAACAAAAGAATATTGGGGCGAATTATGGCTTATTTAAATCTTATAAAGTGTACAATTACATTTTCGGACCTGACCTTCATCTCGTTAAAGGATCTTTAGGTCAGGGTTCAAATTTTGGACTCGTAATAGGTTATAATGCTTCTAAATTGATCAGCTTTGGTCTTGAACTATCATACTTGCACAGTAGTGCATTCGGTTGGGATAGTACCTGGCACGTATCATATATGGGACACGGGGGATTTGGTCCCATAAGAGATGGAAATGATTGGCAAGGTGCTTCGTGGCATGCAAATGTGTTAAGATTAATTCCATTCGTGAAAGTTAATTTTAAAATAAGTTCTTTTACACCTTTTGTCAAGCTGGGAATGGTTTTTAGGCTTGGTGGAAGAATGACCGAAAATTTCAGTGCTTATTACCAGGATTATGCCCCTGAACCTGACTTTCTTAATACTGAATTCTATGGAGGAAATTCACTTGGTATAAAAGGAGAAATTGGATGTGAAAATCAATTCACAAGAGTTGTCGCATTTGTTATTGGAATTAATTATGTTCACCAAAACTGGTCTCCCAAATATTCAACACAAACTGCTGATTATTCTGACCACTTATTCAATGTCAATTTTATCGACAATACAACGCCATATTTAAATCCTGATTTAAAACAAACATCAATAGCTCCCACCTTCAAAAATCCATTTTCCAGTTTAGGATTCAACCTGGGATTTAAATTCACTTTGCACGAAGAGAAACGAGAGACAAAATAAAATCTTGCAAATGCGATATTTGAGTTTATTAATTATTTTTTCAATTTGTCTTTCTTCCTGCAGTAAATTCGATATTGAGATAACGAAGAGGAGATATAATACAGGATATGAGATAACGAGCGGATTTGTTCATCATTCACCTTCGATTAACCGTCCGGTTCATTCATCAAAACATAAAATAATTGATCATAATCTTCCAAAAATGGAAGTCGATTTCAAAACCCTCAATCTCCCCAATTCCATATCCTCAGATTCTGCTCAGAAAAGAGAAATATTTCACATTGATAGCTATACAAAACACGAAGTAAAATCAAAAGAAGAAAACAAGAGAGTGTTTGTTTTGCCATCGGACAGCCTAAAAACCGTACCTCAAAAGCCTCCAGAATTTAATCTATGGGCTGTTGTTGCTTTTAGCTCATCATTGACGATGATTGGGGCAATCACAGTGGGAGTTTATGGAATTGCATTCGCCTTTTTTGTCCCCACAGTGTTCTGTTATCTCATGGCAGGTCCAGAGTTTCGCAAAAACCCCAAATTAAAGGGAAGGTTCTTTTCAATATTCAGTTTGATTGTGTGGGTTGGTTCAATTCTTGGTTTATTAATTGCTCTTTTTCTCTTTTTACTTGCTGTTTTTTCAATGCGATGAAAAGAATAATTTTGTTGAACTCCGGCAATTTAAGGATTTCATCTATCCTTGGAATGAATCTGAAAGTCACAAATAATTCATTGTTAATTGTTAATTGTTAATTGTTAATTGTTAATTGCGTAATTTGCTCCCTTATCATTTTGATTTTGACCTCGGCGTCTGATTGTTTTTTACGCTCCATCTCCAAAACCTCGGGTTTCGCGTTATTCACAAATTTTTCGTTGGTAAGTTTTTTCTGAACTGATGTTAAAAATCCCTCGTTGTAAATCAAATCTTTCTGCAATTTCTCAATCTCTTTTTCTATGTTGATACCTGCTGTAAAAGGAATAAAAAATTCAAATAAATTCACTCTGAACGTTAAAGCATTATCCGGTTTTTCTTCCGAGAAAATTAAATGCGATATATTGCACATCTTTTTCAGAATAGGGTCGAAGGTGTGATCAAAGTTCTCTTCCTTCACCCTAACCTGCAAAGCCAATGCTTCTTTGTACGAAATATTTTTCTCCTTACGGATGTTTCTGATGCCTGCTATTATTTCGGATGAAATCTCAAATGAACTTAATAATTCCTTATTATATTTTCCACCTTTTGGTTCACTAGCGACAATGATGCAATCTTTATCGCTTCTATCTTTTAATAAATGCCAGATTTCCTCCGTAATAAATGGCATTACCGGATGAAGAATTTTCAACAATGATTCAAAATATTCAACCGATTTTTCAAATACATCCGGGTGAATTGTTTTTCCGAATTCAGGCTTCACCATCTCCAAATAACGGGAGCAGAAATCATCCCAAATTAATTTGTAGGTGGACATCAAACCCTCAGAAATTCTAAAATTATTATAATGATCATTAATAATTTCCAGTTCTGAATTTAATTTTGAGTCAAACCAATTCATTGCGATTTGTTCAGGACTGTTCTTATCGACAGGTATATATGTAATCCCTAAGTGCCATGACACTAAATCTCCGTATTCCTCCTTCACCATAATGTCCCAACCATTGATAAGACGGAATGCGTTCCAGATTTTATTCGCAAAATTCCTTCCCTGTTCACAAAGCATTTCGTCGAACAATAAATCGTTGCCGGCCGGTGAAGAAATCAAAACTCCGAAGCGGGTACCATCGGCAGAGAATTTCGAAATCAATCCAAGCATATCGGGAGAATTTCCCAATTGTTTAGACATTTTTCTGCCTTGTTTATCACGTACCATTCCGGTGAAATACACTTCACTAAAAGGTTTTTCATTTCTATATTCATAGCCCGCCATCACCATCCGTGCGACCCAGAAAAATATAATATCCCAACCCGTCACCAAAACATTCGTTGGATAATAATATTGTATATCCGTATTTTTCGGATTTTTAAATCCATCGAAAACCGAAATAGGCCACAACCATGACGAGAACCAGGTATCGACTACATCTTCATCCTGATAAACTTCTTTTTCACAACCACATTTAACACATTTCGCGGGACGATCTTTCTGCACCATCACCACATCGTGACATTCAGCGCAAGAACAATACCATGCGGGAATTCTTTGTCCCCACCACAACTGACGCGAGATACACCAGTCATGAACATTTTCCATCCAATGACGATAGGTATTTTTATATTTATCGGGAATTAATCTCACGTCATCATTCATCACATGATCGAGTGCAGGTTTTGCCAAACCATCCATCTTCACAAACCATTGAAGCGAAAGTTTTGGTTCGATGACGGCATCTGTACGTTGAGAATAACCGACTTTATTTTTAATTGCTTCCGTTTTTACAACCTGTCCGAGTCTCGCTAAATCTTTTACAATTTCATCTCTTACAACAAAGCGATCTTTTCCTATATAAAATTGTGCAGCTTCGCTCATCGTACCGTTCGAAGCAATGGTATCAATGGCTTCGAGATTATGTTTAATTCCGAGATTATAATCATTAATATCATGCGCCGGAGTCACCTTCAGCGCTCCCGTTCCAAATTCTATATCTATATAGTCATCAAAAATAATCGGAACGGAACGATTCACGATAGGAATGATCGCCCGTTTACCTTTTAATGATGAATATCGCGGATCGTTTGGATGAACGCAAACACCGGTATCTCCAAGAATTGTTTCGGGACGGGTAGTTGCGACTGTAATCCATTCATCATTACTTCCCTCAATTTTATATTTAACAAAATATAATTTTGAATCGACTTCCTTATGAACCACTTCTTCATCAGATAAAGCCGTCATTCCTGCAGGATCCCAATTCACCATTCTTACACCTCTATATATAAGTCCTTTTTTATATAGATCGACGAAAACATCTAAAACAGCATCACTCAGACTTTCTTCGAGCGTGAAACGGGTGCGTTCCCAATCGCAGGAAGCCCCGAGCTTCTGTAATTGATCGAGAATAATTCCACCATATTTTTCCTTCCATTCCCAGGCATATTCCAGAAATTTTTCCCTCGAAATATCCTGTTTATTAATTCCACGTTCTTTCAACAGAGCCACCACTTTGGCTTCCGTAGCAATCGATGCATGATCTGTTCCCGGAACCCAACAGGCGTTTTTGCCTTGCATGCGGGCGCGACGGATAAGCAAATCCTGAATGGTATGATTGAGCATGTGACCCATGTGTAATTGACCCGTCACATTCGGCGGTGGCATTACAATCGTGAAGGGCTCGCGATCGTCAGGAACTGAGCGGAAAAATCCATTCTCGTTCCAGAAACGATACCATTTATCTTCGCAAGCCGAGGGCTCGTATGTCTTAGGAATTTCCATAAATAATTTAAATATTTTAGATAACGATCATCGAGCATGTCCGCCAATCGTTAAGCTTGTCAAAACGAGCGGGAGACGGGATTCGAACCCGCGACCCTCAGCTTGGGAAGCTGATGCTCTACCAACTGAGCTACTCCCGCATTGAACACCGCAACAGACAAAGCCCGAAAGCGTTTGCGAAATTAGTTATTTTCATGAAAACTTCATAAGGTTCGGGATACTTTTGCAGCGTTATTCGAAGAAAAATTGTATATTTGCAGTCCGCTTAATTAAGAGCAGATTTCTTCAAAACACCAATAAAATGAAAAAAATCCTCTACCTTGTCGTCGCAGTACTGGCATTCTCATTCAAGATGAATGCTCAAGTTCAGGATTCGCATATTACTCCGGCTAATCCTAATTCGCCCACTCCACCGGTTGTACCGACGGAGAACAAAGTAGCCCCTGATCCCGATGCTCCTGTATTCAAATTCGAAGAGGAAGAGCATGATTACGGAACCATTAAACAAGGTGCTAATGGAACGACTGAATTCAAATTCACGAATACAGGCCAAAAACCACTTATCATCACAAATGCAAGAGGATCATGTGGATGTACCGTTCCTGAATGGCCAAAAGAACCGATTCTGCCCGGAACAAGTTCAGCAATTAAAGCAACTTATGACACGAAAAGAGTAGGTGCATTTGCTAAAGAAATTACCATTACTTCCAATGCAAGTGAACCTAACAAAGTAATTAAGATTCACGGTACTATAGAGGCTGTTGACATGACGGGAGATCAGACACTTCCTTTCAAAAAGCCAATGGACGGAATGCCACTCGAAAACACAATCAAAACTAAATAATATTAACTAAACAAGCTAAACTCTAATTCTAAAACTACACTATGAAAAAAGCACTTCTATTGGGCATCTTTGCTCTCCTCGTTTACGGCGCGAAAGCACAGTCGCCTGCTGCTGCTACAATGGGCGGCGATTCAGCAGAATTCAAATTCGATGTCGAAGAATTTAATTTCGGAACTATTACCACAGGTGATACCGTATTTCATCAATTCGATTTCGTAAATGCGGGTAAAGCATCACTTATCATTACAGAAGCTCATGGTTCATGTGGTTGCACACAACCTAAATTCTCGGCAAAACCGATCGAACCAAACGAAAAATCAAGTATCGCCGTAACCTTCAATTCTTCAGGTAAAATGGGAGAACAGGACAAAACGATCACGATTTCTTCGAATGCAAGAGGCGGACAAAAAATCCTTCACTTAAAAGGAAAAGTTCTGTCGAAAGAACCCGTAGCTCCACCTAAACAGTAACGCTTCGTCGCTTCGACAGGCTCAGCGACCACAATGAAAACTTTCTATAAACCCAACAGCAGCAACACTCTTCGGAGGTCGCTGCTGTTGTTTTTTATTGCATTCAGTCCGATTATTTTTGCCCAGACACAAGGACCGGAATTTAAGTTTGATGAGGAAAACTTCGATTTTGGCAATATCAAACAGGGCGATAAGATTTCGCACGACTATGTCTTCACCAATTCGGGGAACTCACCGATTTTTATAACTGAAGTGAAGACCGAGTGCGGTTGTACAGTTCCTGATTGGCCGAAACAACCTATTTTGCCCGGGAAATCGGGGGTAATCAACGTTATTTTCAATTCTGAGGGTAAAACCGGAGTTCAGGAGAAAGAAATCACGATCCTTTCGAACGTTACAGGGAGCGCTAAAGTGCTGCATCTCAGCGGTTCAGTTGACTGAAGCACTACTTCTCCCCTCATTCGCACAAATTCCGTACTTTTGCATAACTATAACTCTTAGCTGAAAAGGAGTTTTAAATATATTCGATGCCAACGATATCTTTGAAGGGGAAGTTGATGCCTCCCTCACCAATCCGGAAGTTAGTGCCTTATGCTGAAAAAGCTAAAAAACGTGGCGTAAAAATATACCACCTTAACATTGGTCAACCCGACATTGCGTCGCCGCAAATTATGTTGGATGCAGTGAAGAATTTTTCGGAAACGCATATTGAATATTCCCATTCTGCCGGAATGGAGTCTTATCGAAAAAAACTTGCCGGCTATTATCAATCTTTCGGAATTAATGTTTCGCATAATGAGATTATCATCACGACCGGTGGTTCCGAGGCGATCATGATCGGATTAATGAGTTGTCTTGATCCCGGTGATGAAGTAATTATTCAGGAACCATTTTATGCTAATTATAACGGATTTTCGTGTCACAGCGGAAT
>JAHEYM010000084.1 GCA_023251595.1 Bacteroidota bacterium | reverse complement strand
TTCTTCAACATGGTTGTTTTTTGGTTGAAGTTCTTTTTCTTCTCCGTTCGAATTTGTTGATTCGGGGAGTGTGTTTTCGTCTTGCGTTTGCATGCAGTGTGGACAATTAAGTATTTTCAATCATTAGTGGCCAGGAAGGGGCTTGTAACAGCCCAAACCGGAATTTAGTTACATGATCAGGATTTTTACTTTATCCTCTCTATCTGTAAAATTAGGAAAAGTTTATTTCAAAAAACCAAACCACTGCTGATTCCTGTCATTTTCTCTCATACTATCTATTATGGAAACACGTTAATAGGTACATCTATTTGGCGTATTCAGACCCTCCCTCATGTTGAACAGCCGACAGCTTACGCTCAGGAAATCACTTAATTACAGCATCCGTCTTCTTTTCTGGTTGCCCGTAATTTATTTCAGTTTGTTATTGGTGAGAAATACAATTCCTTATTTCTCATTTTCACAAAACTTCAGTTTTATTGAGGAAAGAATTCTTCTGTTTGGCAAACCAATCTATAAAATAAGTTTCTACACACACATCTTTGCGGGAATGATCTGTATTTCGGCTGCCCTGATACAGTTTTCATCGTACATTCTGAAAAAGAGAAAAATGATTCATGTAATATCCGGGAAAATATATGTGATGGTAGTTTTGATGATCGGCGCGCCAACAGGATTTTACATGGCCTTTTTCGCAAAAGGAAGTTACTGGGAAAGATCATTATTCATGTGCATGGCGATTTACTGGTTTTATTCTACCGCGAAAGGATTTCAAACAATATTAAAGAAAAATGTAATCGCACATAAAATCTGGATGATCCGTTCTTACTGCATGGCAATGACTGCGGTAACATTCAGAATATTTCATCTCGTATTTTATTATATGAATTGGGATCACATGAAAAATTATGAATTGTCGTTATGGATTTCTGTGCTTGGAAATATATTAATTGCGGAAGTAATTATATGGAATGGCAATAGAGCATATATGAAAAAATTTCTCAAAAGAGATTCCTGGTCTCAGTTCCTGAAATTTCAATTCGTGAAATCAAAATAATATTCACAAGAAAATAATTCCCAAATCATTCCCTTGCACACTTCATTATTCACTATTCACTATTCACTATAATTGTTAATTGTTAATTGTTAATTAAAACCCAATCCCATGAAAAGAATTGTTATAATCAGCGGCTCTCTGATGATTGCTGCGATGCTCTATGGAGCAGTTGATTTTATTACCTCAAACAAAAATGGTGAGATTGCTAAAATTTATGAAGATCCGATTTCTGATGAAGATCAGGTAAATAGTGAGCCTGCTGCTGTTGCTGAAGTTTCCGTGTCAATTCCGACAACCGAAAAAGAACAGAATGGATTGGTTCAAACTCTTGAAAATATTGGGGTGGAAAAAGAAACTGTTATCCCATCAATTGTTCTGCTCGAATCGGTAACTGTTTCGGAGAAAATTGAACCTAAACAGGTTGTAACGATCTCACCAGTAAAATCGAAAATCGATTCATCACCAAATTCAAATTTATCAGGAAGTGCGAGCGCATTAAATACACCTGACAGCTTAACCAGTACAATTAAAACGGATCAAAAAAATACTGTTAAGAATTCGACTGATCCCAAAAAAGGTGTAAAGACTAAAAAACCATCTGAAAAATCAAAAGAGAAGATTAGTTTTAATCAGGGATTCAGCAGGGGATCGTTGAGATAGTGGAGGGCGTTCACGCAAAGCTCCGAAGTCTGAAAGAATTCTTATGATTTCAAATCGTCGATACAGATTTGAAAAAGACCGAAGGTCTTTAACGTGAATAGCCCGGGGTGAAATCCGAGGAACGAGGATGAAACCCCGGGTGAATGATGCCCACGTATTAATTCTTGTCCGGAAGGTTTCAGAATTATATATAAAATAATTATTGTGAAGATCTGATTATCATTTGATTGGCCTTTGAGAAATTTTCTCAGAAAACAAGGACTGAGAAGCGACCACGACGGCTACTGTTTGAGGGAGCGTAGCGACCGAGTTTAGCCGTCGTAGCGGAACAGTCCGTAGTTTTCCGAAAATTTATCAAAAGCCTTGAATTTTCTTTTGTTACTTTTCTTTGTTTCAAGACAAAGAAAAGTAAGAACCCTGCGCAACTCTTTTTCTGTGATTTTGCTGAACAGTCCCCTATCCATTTCCTAAGATCAATTCATTATAAGACTTAGGACTGTTCCTGCATTTGTACTTAACACTAAACCATGCCGACAAAATCTCAGAAAGAGTTGACAGCCGTAATATTCAAAGGCCGTCCAAATCGTTAATTCAGATCTGTTCTTTTCTCTTGTTACATTTATAAAACATTCAACTCCATTTCTTTACACAAAACTCCGAAAGTATTCGGAGTTTTGCGTGAAGGATTGAAGTGAGCCTGACCCGACGAAGGAGGGGCACGCCCAAATCAGTAACACCAACCTCCTTTAATTCTGAATTTTCATTTCGTTGAGAAGATATCCGGCGCCGCCGAATTTATCGATAATAAATAGTGTATAATGAATATCGAGAATTACATTTCGCACGCGATCTGGATCATAAACGAGATCGCTCATTGTGCTCTCCCAGGCACGGTCGAAATTGGTTCCTATTAATTGTCCATCGGCATTTAATACCGGACTTCCGGAATTTCCGCCCGTGGTATGACAGTTTGAAATAAAACAGGTATGAAGTTCTCCATTCTGCGAGTATCTTCCATAATCACCACGTTGAAAAAGTTCTTTTAATTTGGGATTGACTTTGAATTCCGGATTTGACGCATCCTCCTTTTCCATCACACCTTTTAATGTTGAGTAATACCGATAAATTCCGGCATCGTAAGGTTTATATCCTTTGATCGATCCGTAAGAAAGCCGAAGTGTGAGATTCGCATCGGGATAGAAATGACGGTTTGGTTCCATCTTTCTTAACCCGTCGAGATATGTCCGTTGCAAGACATTAATTCTTGCATTTGCTGTTTGAAGCGGAGGATTGATATTCGTATTATAATTATTAATAAAATCTGAAACCAGAATGAATACAGGATCTTTCCGGATTGCTTCCTTTGATTTATCATTAAAATCCTCCAATAGTTTATGTATTTTTTTCAGGGATGTCATGAATGAATTATTATATAGATACTCTGAAAGTTTTGTATAGTCCTGCTGAAATTTGACTGATAGATTCTTAAACTCATCAGGAAAGATTGTTGAATGAACATCTTCATAATATATTTCGAGAAGAGTGGCGCATATTTTTTTATCGGTAGCAATGTTATAATCTTTGAAGAATGATTCACATCCGGTAAGCAACTTTTTGGCAGCGGTCTTTAATTCATCGGCTGTGCGGGTTTCTTCAGAAGCAGGTCGAACGAGATCGATAAAGTTTTTTGCAAATTGAAAAAGTTCGATACCAAAAACAGCTTCATTCTGATAATCGGCAGCGCGTTGAAGAGCGGTCATCTTTTCATATATTGTTTTCAGTTCAGCCAAAATGCCGTTATAGTTATTTGAAGACTTCTCCTTAGTCAACCATGTTTGAAATTGTTTTTCAAGATTAATTTTTGATTCTATCACTTCACTTTTCTTCATACCTTTCACTTCGCCAATCCATTTTTTCCAGGCATTACTTACGTTAGCCTGTTTAGACGCATACTGCATTTTCACCGTATCATTGATTGCCATAGCGGCTTTCATAATTCTAAGACGTGCATCACGAATTTTAATTTTACCCGGATCAGAAACGTTCTGTATTAAATCCGCGCCGTACGAAGAAATATATTCGGTAGTTCTGCCTGGAAAACCATACACCATTGCAAAATCATTTTCCTGAATTCCTTTCAAAGAAATTGAGAGCGAATATTTCGGTTTATATGGTTTATTATCGATTGAATATTCAGCCGGTTCGTTGTCTTTACCTACGTAAATTCTGAACAACGAAAAATCACCGGTATGACGAGGCCACATCCAGTTGTCGGTGTCGAAACCAAAATTACCGATTGATTCGGGTGGTGCACCCACCAATCTTATATCTTTAAATGTTTCCGTAACCACCATAATATATTCCATGCCATAATATAATGGAGATACTCTTGCTTCATAATGCGTCCCCTCAGCCGTCTTCTTTTGCAATGCAACAGCGTGTACTTTTACCAACGAATCACGCTGATACTCTGTCATTCCGGGTTGATAATCCTTCAGGATTGTGGATGTCACATCTTCCATTCGTACAATAAAAGTGACTGAGAGTCCGGGATTGCTGAGTTCTTCACCTTTATTTTTCGCCCAGAAACCATTTTCAAGAAGGTTTGTGTCGAGTGTACTATGTTTCTGAATAAAAAATAATCCGCAATGATGATTTGTGAGGACAAGACCTTCATCCGAAATTATTTCACCTGTGCATCCGCCGCCAAAAAGCACGATCGCATCTTTAATTGACGATTTATTAATACCATATAAGTCGTCCGGAGTCAGTTTAAAACCCAATGCCTGCATTTCTTTTAAATTATTATTTAAAAGAAAAGGAAGCCACATTCCTTCATCCGCCATACAAGCGGAAAAAAGAAATAAAAATGATACTAAAAATAAATGTTTAAGTTTTGTCATCGTTATTTATATAGAGATATTTCTTCATCAAGAAGAGTGAACAATTGTGAATTATCCGTCCTGGTTAAGTTTGAAAGATTTGCAACATAAGAAGGGAGATCATAAATAAACGCTTTGATACCATCAGGATCGAAGGAAGAAAGATATTTGCCGAATCCCATTTTATCGAGATATGCCGAATTCATGTATTGTTCGAATTGACTGATGAGCGGGATTGAGCAAACCGGTTTACGCAGAAATAGGGCTTCAGTCATCAAAGAAAAACCACCATGCGTTATCACTGCTTTACAGGAACTGAGATCCGAGATAAATCCCAGATCACTAAATGATTTAAGTATCACATTGCCTCTGACTTCATCCTTATTATATCCGTACACAATAAACTTCTCTCGACTTATTGAATTTAATGCACCGATTACGACTGATTCGGGTTGTGACATCGGATAAACAAGAATGTGATTTTTTATTGAGGTTTTGGTTTTCAAAATCTGATCTCTAAGAACCGGAGGAACCAATACTGTATTTTTCTTCCTGATTTCGGGCTGAAAAAACGAGCATATAAAATATTTCTTTGCTCCTGCAGTTCTCGCTTTCACAATACTATTCGCCATGCGATATATATCTTTCTGATCGGGCGGAATCGGAATATCCAAAATACATCGGTTGATCACATGTATATTATCGATGGAAATAAGTGGTATTTTATGATGATAAGCATATATCGCTGCTATGGTTTCAAAGTCAGAAATTACCAACTCTGCCGGAAATGATTTTTCAAGCGCACGATATATTTTATAATTGGAGAGCAGATCTTTCGGACCTGTTTTAATTGTTTCGGTAAAGGTTTTCATTTTCGAAATCCGCCCATCTTTAATTCCGAACTCAAGACCGGTTATTTCGGTGACTTGGCCGGGAAAAGCATCTGAAAGAAAACGGAAAGCTTTTTTGCTGGAAATAATATGTATTTCGTGATTTGCACGGAGGTGTTCAATAATTACCTTACTTCTGGTAGCGTGCCCCATACCTTCACCCGCGACACCATATAATATTTTCATCCCGTAATATCGTTCATCCTGAAATTAACTATATATATAAGTATGGAAGATTTTACAGATTTCCTCTTGATTCCTGTTCTCTTTCAATCGCTTCGAACAACGCTTTAAAATTTCCTTTACCAAAAGATTTTGCACCTTTACGTTGAATAATTTCGAAGAATAGCGTCGGGCGATCCTCAACAGGTTTCGAGAACAATTGAAGTAAATATCCTTCTTCATCGCGATCGACAAGTACGCCAAGTTTTGACAACTCCCCGAGATCCTCATCAATTTTTCCGACGCGAGCTGTTAATTCTTCATAATAAGTCATCGGAACCTGGAGAAACTCAATCCCTCTTCGTTTAAGTTCGGTAACCGTTTTAACGATATCGGAAGTGGCTACTGCGATATGTTGCACGCCAGGTCCCTTGTAAAATTCGAGATATTCATCGATCTGAGATTTTTTCTTTCCGGCAGCCGGTTCGTTGATGGGAAATTTCACAAAACCATTTCCGTTTGAAACAACTTTACTCATGAGAGCGGAGTATTCGGTAGAAATATCTTTATCATCGAAAGTCAGGATTAATTTGAAACCCATGACTTCCTCATAAAATTTCACCCAATTATTCATTTCGCCGAGCTCGACATTTCCGACACAATGATCGACATACTCCAACCCGACAGATTCTACTGCCATTCTGTTTTTTTCTACTCTGAAACCCGGCAGAAAAGGTCCATGATATGCTTTTCTCTCCACAAAAGTGTGGATGGTATCGCCATACGTATGAATAGACGCGACCTTCACTTCACCATTCTCATCCCTTAAAATTTTAGGTTCAGCATAACTTTTCGCACCTCTCGACATCGTTTCGAGCCATGATTTTTCGGCATCATCAACCCAAAGAGCGAGTACCTTGACACCATCACCATGGAGGTTCACATGTTTAGCGATCTCGGAGTCAGGTTGAATGGCAGTAGTCAAAACCAGTCTGATTTTACCCTGCTGCAGAACATAGCTCGCACGATCGCGAACACCAGTTTCCGGACCCGCGTACGCGATGAGGTTGAAACCGAACGCATGTTGATAGTAGTAGGACGATTGTTTAGCGTTTCCAACATAGAACTCTATGTAATCGGTGCCAAGGAGGGGAAGAAAGTCAGTAGCCATTGAGATAAGGTTGCGAGTATAGTTCGGGAATTAAATTTAGTGCAAAAATATCTAAAAGTCGCGACAGATTAAAGAAGTTTGAAAGATCAGTTAAAAATGAATAAATTTGCATAAACAAGCGTGTATGTTTTCAGCGGTACCACTGTCTAGAAGGGTTGTAAGTGCGGTTTTGTTAATGATTCTTGCACTGAGTTTTTTGGTACAGGCAACGTCTCCCGGAGGGTCTGATGTTGAAAAACATGCGAACGAGAAATTTAAAAATCACGAATACAAAGACGCTTTTGAACTTTACAAGCTGGCTCTTGAATCCAACAAAGAGAGTGCGTTTCTGAATTATCAGGCAGGACTTTGTTGTACTTTTTTGAGATTCAAAGAAAAAGCTGTAACGTATATTGATCAGGCGATCCGGTACAATCCCAACATCGCACCTGATGCGCAGATGGTTTTGGGGAAAGCATTATTGAAGACAAATGAGTTTCATCGGGCATTAACCTGTTTCAAGAGCTATCAAACAAGCGTAAAATTAAATACTGACGAGGCGACCGAATGCACTCAGATGATAGCGAGGGTTAATTACGGTATCGGCATGTCGGAGCATCCCGTGATTGTACGAATTGAGAATCTGGGTCAGCTCATTAATACAGCTTATCCTGATTATGCACCATTTATCACCGCAGACGAAAAAACATTGATTTATACATCGAGAAGAAATACGACTACCGGCGGACAGGTTGACAAAAACGATTTACAATATTTCGAAGATATATATATATCGCATCGGGGCGATAATCATAGTCCATGGGGAAAACCTGCAAATTTAGGTGATCTGATTAATAGCGAAAAGCATGATGCATGTTTAAGTATTTCTCCCGATGGGAAGAGTTTATTTTTATATAAAAATACAGGTGGAGGAGATATTTACGAATCACATCTTGAGCTGGACGGAAAATGGGGAAAACCGGTCCCGCTTCCACCTAATATTAATTCCTCGTATTTTGAAAGTTCCGCCTCAGTAACAGCAGATGGGAAAATGTTGGTTTTTGTGAGTGAAAGACCCGGTGGATATGGACATGGTGATATATATTATTCAAAGAAAAATGAGAAAAACGAATGGGGAAATCCGGTGAACATCGGACATAATATTAATACCTCCGAGGATGAAATAACACCATACATTTCGCCTGATGGGAAAACATTGTATTTCAGTTCGATGGGACATGAAACGATGGGCGGATATGATATTTTCAAAAGTGTTTATCAGGATGGATTGTGGTCTGATCCTGTGAATGTGGGATATCCGATTAATTCGGGAGATGACGATTTGCATTTCGTTGTCAGCAATGATGGACGACACGCTTATTTTTCCGACATCAGAGCCGGTGGTTACGGTGACCGTGATATATATATTATTGATTTCAAGCCGGAAAAATTATTTGGGGAAATGCCCCTGACGATCATCACTCCACCGGATACACACAAAGCACCTGTAAAAAATATTCCTCGTGAGGCGAGAACAGATATTAAATTGGCTATTCCGATTGATACTGCGACCCTTCACAAGAATGACATGCCCGAATATTTCCGTAAGCCGGGTGATAAAGAAATGAAAGCGTTGATGCCCGACAAGCTGATTATTTTATTCGAGAAAAACAGCAATATATTAGTCATCACTCCTGAGTTGAGTAAAAAGCTGAATGATTTTGTTATTTATTTGAATCAAAATTCTAAGCAAGTTGCACTGATAAAAGGATATTCGGATATTTCCGGAACTTCAGAGATTAATTTAAAAATTTCAGAAAAACGTGCTGTCTCGGTATTGAATCATCTTTTAGTAGCAGGGGTTTTTTCATGGCAATTAAAATCTGAAGGTTTGGGTGAAGCAAATCCACGGGCAAGCAACGACACCGAAGAGGGGAGAATTCTGAACCGGAGGGTGGAAGTGGAGATTCAGAAATGAGGGATTTGAATGAATTAGTGAAAGAGTGAAGAAGTGAAAGAGTGAACAGGATGCAACACTTGTGCTGAGCTTGTCGAAGTATCGGTTTCATCAGATGCACTTCGTGCGCGACGAAGCCTTGATTGTTAGCGGCATGTGGTGCTTTTCGTCCGAAGTTGTCTGATACAAGTTCGCACACATTTTGTTCAAGGTAATGTCTATTTGTGTTTGCATTATGTTCAGAACAAAGATGTCTGCTTTACAACTGGTGGATGAAAAGTTCCGATTATAATAAACGGATTAGGTGCAACGAAGTGATTGACTTTAGTAGTGCCGAGAAGTAAATACAGGTCTTTGGTTTTTGCGAAGTCGTCAAAATATTTTTTCTCTACATCAGCACACGCTTTTGCTTCGTTACCTTCATATTTTGCCAGTTGCCTCCAATACAATGCACCCAATTCCCAATCCTCAATCATCATTGTGCTTTGTGTCCCGGCAGCATCAACAATTGTGTAAGAAAATTTGAAAGGAATTTTACGCACCACTTCAAAACTGTTTCCTTTTTTCTCAAACAGATTACCTTGCTGCAAGTGCAATAATTTTTCTTTGCTCCATTCTCTTGAAACGGGTTTGCATGTGAAGTTCAAAACCTTATTTGGTTTGAAAACTGCAAGTGATGTTTTAACTTTTTTGTCTTTGGCTTCCTTCTTTAATTTTTCAAGATTGGTATAAATATTAGTTAAAACAATCTCTTTTCGTTCCCGCCAATTATTATCGGGTGAAACATGTCCGACAACTTTTATTTCGGTTTCAAGAGTTTTTGGTCTGAAACTTTCTGGACGGAAATCAGAAGTATTTTTTACAAGGTCCAATTCTATCCAGTCATATTTTTTATATTGAGAAGCATATTCAAGTTTGCGAAACGGAACAGGATAAACTCTTACCCAAGTTCCATCTTCACGAAAACCCGCCGTGCAAACCAGTTCGTCATACTTGGCTGAAAGAGTAGGATAGGTTTTTACTGCAATGAGAACTCTGGTTAATGCCATACTTAAATATGCTTTACTTCATAGGAAAAAGCAGGCAATGTTTCAATTGCTTCTGCTAAATGTTTACGATGGCATTGGCAAATGTCAGCCTCAAAACAAGTGAGTGCAATGCGTTTATGTTTTTTAAGCAAATTCAATATTTCGTTTTGCTTTTCGGTTGTCTTTTTCAAATTATGTTTCCGATAAACAGAAAATAATTTGTCGTAGTCGCTTTGCGAATTCAGTTCTTGCCGTTGCTCACTTTGAATTCCTACTTCGGGAATATGCACATACTGTATTTCCAAACTCTCACAATATTTTTTCAACTGGCTTTTGCTGAATCCGTATTTCATACTTAAAGGATTGTTACGGACATCAACCAAAACTTTCACATCGTTTTTCAGTAAGCGAACCAAGTATTCTTCCAGCGAGATTCCCTCGTAACCAATCGTGAATAAAATTGTCTTGTTGCTTGTTGGTCTGCTTGCGTTCACTTTATCCATTTCTGCTTTTGACAGAAGCGATGCAGCTTTCACACTGTGGATTGCATAAAAAGGGAAATTCAAATAAGTGTGCTTCATCAAAGCATCAGCACTCATTTTACCATAAACTGATTTTACTTCAAACAAAAATTTCTTGTCGTCTGTTTTCAGTTGTTTCAAGTAATCGGTTTTATCATTTTTTGTGTAGTGAGAGCTGGTAGAACCCAACATGTCTCTTGAAACCATTGTGGTTAAATCGGCATGGGCACTGTAGGAATAGCAGCCATATTTGTAAGGAACAAAATCGTATTCGGCTTTGGACTGACGCTGTGTGAACAGGAAAAGCAGTTTCTGGAAGCGGATTTTATCCAAACTTCCATCAAACAACTGCAACAAACCCAATATTACTTTTCTCCTGTAAAACATAATGCAAAGTTAGATTTTTCCCAAGGGAGTTCAAGTGGAATTTTACGAATTCTTTCAACGAAGAGTTGTCAATTGACTGAATAATGTCCCTGGATTGAGAAAAAAACCTTTGATAGTTATGAGCATTGCTTTAGTGGCGGCTGCTTCCAGTTCGGTTTGATTGTTAAACCAAGCGTTCATTTCTAAGAACGGTTCTTCCAAGTTCATGTGAACATATTTGTTTCTGAGTTTACGAAGCCATTCTACTTCATCACTTTGATAAAATTCCTGTAAAAGTTTGGCTGTGCCGATTTTGTTATCACCTGATTCTGTTTCTCTGAAATGAGAATCCAAAACTGCTATTGACATAATCACAACTGAAATCCAAGCACCTGCACAGTAGGCACGCCTCATATCAAAAAATAAGGCAGTTGAATGGTCGCTTACAAGGTAACTACCGACCTCGGAATCCTGAATTTCTTTATCAATCCAATCTTCTCTTTTCTTCCAAACATCAGCAGGTGTTGGCTCAAATATCTTCCATGTTACTTTCTCAAGGCGGTCAACTTTCAGGTTTGCACTACCGTTTATTAGGAGCGTTACCATTGCAGGTAACCGAGTCACGCAACGGAATTTCACCCTTAGGTTCTCACGGAACCGTGCTTGAAAGTCTCCCTTCACACGGCTCTTCTTATTCGATCACAAATGTAGCGTAAAATCG
>JAHEYM010000450.1 GCA_023251595.1 Bacteroidota bacterium | reverse complement strand
TGTAAGGAGGTGTGAACATACCCGTAAACGGAGGGACGAATGTAGGTGAAGATTGGACTGGGGGCGCATTCTGGAAACCGTTTGCCGGTCCGTAAGACTGTGCCCGGCTTTCTGTCACCGTCATACACGTGAACGTGAGTAACAACAGAAAAATCGGAAGAAAGCTCCAACTTTTCCATATCTCACGACTTTGTGAAATTTTTGTTTTCATTTCGTTTTGGTTTTTAGTTTAATTGTTTGGTTAGTAATGTTGTTTTTGTTTGATTGTTGGGGCGATTCATGAATCGCCCTTAGGGTCTCTTGGGTCATTTCATCGGCTTTTCAGTTTTTAGTTGGTTAGACGTTGGGTTTGTATTATTTAGAGAATTGTAAGATTTCATATCAGTTTCGGGCACTTTTCATGCGAAATTGAAGCAACGCTTATCTGGATTTGTTCCTGACAAATGTTGTAACTACTTGATTTTTATTTTGTTGAGACTTTCAGTCGTTCCTATCGGGGGATATGGAGTCGATGTAAGAAAGTCTCAGATTAGAGGGTTTTAGTCTGTAAGACGACCGAATATTACGGCGGATAATTCCTATAAACAAATCTTTTTTTCTCTTAGATACAATATTTTTCGGAAGTGATTGATATCCAATGCGATATTTTTTCACAAAAAGTTCAAAAACTTCCGGTCATAGTACAATTTCGGAAGTTCATCGATGAAGAGGTGGTTTTGGTCGGAAAAGGGGTTGATGGGTTGATGGGTTGATGGGTTGATGGGTTGATAGGATGGTAGAGGCGTTGCATGCAACGACTTATTCAGAAGGTCTTCCTGACAAAGTTCCCTGTTAGTGCAGAAAAACCTCCTACTAAACCACCCACAATTCCGGTGAGAAGGATTGTAATCAACGAGAGCGCAGGAAGCGAGAATAGTTGAGCGATTTTAGGGGAAAGAATTGAGGATGTTCGGATGTCTATTATCAACGCATAAATCACCCAAAGAAGAAAAATACCCAGAAATCCGGAAAGAAATGCACCGGCAACTTTTTTATCCCAAGCCAATCCACCGATAAACGCAGCAATTCCCACACTCCACCACGGAAGAAATAACTGAAGAACAAGGGCTATCACAGAAATAAATAAAATGGGTTTTAATTTTCGCATTAATTTTTTAATTTCAACCTATCAACCTATCAACCTATCAACCTATCAACCTATCAACCTATCAACTTATCAACCTTTCATTTAGAAAATTGTTCTTCAAATATAATATTGTTTCCTTTTTGTCCTGTTTTGGTGAAATTTAATTTATAATATTTCCCTTGTGTCCAATAATCCAGAAAGCTTGTGTAGTTTGGACTTCCCGGATTTCCGGATTGTCCGCCGGGATAAACACCATACGCCTCAACTTCATCGCCGGGAGAAACAATCATTCTCCATGATGGACCATTTTTGGCAGATGTTGCATTTACGATATGATGATTTCCTCCGTTCTGTATATTTAAAACGGAAAATGCAGGCAGAGTCGAGAGATGTTGAATTATCGTATTTTTATAATTCGCCCAACTCAGCTCTTTTTTGTTCTTAATTTTCCATGAATTAACTTCTTCAATAGCTGAGATAAATGATTCTTTGCAAAGAGCTTTTAAGGTTTCTTTTTCCGGAGTTTTTAAATTATCTATAAATTCCATATCAGGAAATTTATTGAGAAGTCTGACTGTGGTAAACATATTCGGCATCTCCATTAATTTTGTAGTATCAGACATTTCATCCCACAATAAAAAATAGAATTTATCCCACCACACATCAAAATATACCGGTGCTTTTTCACCCTTGTCATTTAATAAATTCCATGATTTCATAATTGTATATATTTCCTTCGACTCACCCGATAGAGAATTTGCATCCAGGTTATTCAACAATATCGGCAACGCTTCACCCGCAAAATAATTATAATTATCATTTTGCAATTTCATCATATCTTCAATTCCGGCATGTTGAAGGGCAGTAAGGGATTCATTAATTCTACGATTTCTATAGTATTCATAGATGCCGTGTAAATAATACGGATAAGTGGTATCGGTTGGGTGCTGATTTGCTGAGCAGACATATCCCTGCTCAGGGTTTAAAACATGCGGATTTTCCTGCTGCGGAATAAAATTTTGCCACATATATTTTGAAGAAGTTCCGTCCATGATAAATTTCCCTTGCTCTTTCCATTCGGCCGGAAATTTACCCTGATGCCAGATTGCAATATCATCGCTATGCGAAGCAAACACGAAATTTTGCGCGGGACAGGTATAGGTCTGAAGCGCTTCCGAATAATCCGCATAATTATTTGCTTTATTTAATTTAATAAATGTCAGACATTCATCGGAAGGATCATGCATAGTCCAGCGCAAAGCCATATCCTGCATAGTTTTGCTTTTATTAAATGAGTGATCATAAGCAACAGGACCGAATATAGTTGTAGCAATCGTATCATAAAATGGTTGAGCACCTCGGATTTCAATTTTCTCAATCCGCTGGCCGCATTTTTCCCATTTTCCATCCAGCATATATTCAGATTTGGTATTATCTTTAAATTGAATTGAATACCAATCTTTCACATCATCGCTGCCGTTGGTCAAACCCCAGGAAATAGAATCGTTAAATCCGATGATGACAGCCGGTGCCCCGGGAAGTGAAACACCATATACATTAATTCCCGGTGCTGAGAGTTGAATTTCATACCAAAGAGACGGAAGATTAAGTGCGAGATGTGGGTCGTTACACAGTATCGGTCGACCGGAAGCAGTTTTTGCTCCGGAAAGAGCCCAGTTATTACTTCCGAGAAAAGGATCAGGCTCTTCGAATTTATATTCAGAAACATAAGCTTCCGGAAATTTAATTTTCTGCGTATCCACTTTTACAGTCGGAGGAGGATATTTAGTATTCTTCGGAATCACCGGAACCAAAGAAGTATCAGGGAAATCGGGATATAACAGATCAAATTTTTCTTTCCCGAAAAGGTATAGCAAATTTGTATATTCAAAATCATGATCTTTTCCTGTCAATATATTCGACATATATTTTAATAAAAGGACTGTTTTTACAGGCGACCACAACTCGGGTTTATAATC
>JAHEYM010000526.1 GCA_023251595.1 Bacteroidota bacterium | reverse complement strand
CAAATCTAATATAAAATTCACATTCAGCGCAATAATTCAAAGGATTTATTATCACTCCATAATCGGCATATTCTAAAAAACTCTATATTTGAAATGGAAATAAAAGAAATTCATGTTAACCAAAAATCAAATTAAATATTATTCTTCTTTTCTCAACAAGAAATTTAGACAACAAGAGAAGAAATTTATTGTTGAAGGAATTAAACTGATCGCTGAAGCATTAGACTCAAATTATTCTTGTGAGATTATTATTGCTCTCAAAGAATCCGTAACAGAAAATCTTATAAAACAATTAAACAGAAAAAAAATTAATACGGAAATTGTAAAATCTGCCGACTTCGAAAAACTATGCGACACAAAAAATCCTCAAGGAATTATTGGAGTATTCAACTTTAAACAACAATCAACCGTAGATTTCGAACATGAGAAATTAATTGTCTCTCTGGAAAACATTTCCGATCCGGGTAATGTTGGTACTATTATCCGCAATTGTGATTGGTTCGGTGTAAAAAATATTTTGTTGAGTTCCGATTGCGCCGAAGTATATAATCCAAAAGTAATTCGCTCATCGGCGGGATCAGTTTTTCATTTGAATATTTTTGAAGAAAAGGATTTTTATAATGTGTTAAACGAAAAAAAGAAAAATGGATTTACAATTCTGTGTGCTGATTTGAACGGAGAAAATCTTTATGCTTTCACAAGTAACCAAAAGATAATTCTTGTACTTGCTAATGAGGCCAACGGACCCACAAAAAATCTTCTGGATATTTGCGACTCCAGAATTACAATTCCCCAAAAAGGAAAAGCAGAATCACTTAATGTTGCCAGCGCTTCTGCTGTACTACTTTCCGAACTGACTAGGTAATAATTTTTATCTTCGCGTGTAATAAATGTAATCGGTTATTGCCGGTTCTACATTATTCTGTCTAAGCAGTAAATTGATTTGTGCGCGGTGGTAAGAGGAATGATTGATTAAATGAGTAATTATATCTTTAAGAGAAGTTTCAAATCTTGCGCCTTTTGTGTTGTGATAAGTATATTTTTTATCCAAATCCCTTTCATCTAAATCACTTAGAATCTGTAACCAATCTTTTGAATTTATTTCCGAGCGTTTTTCCAAATCGGATAATTCAACATTCTCCCAAAAGGAATTTGTGTAATCACCTTTAATTCTTCCAAGCCATGTTTCCTGCGAAAGAATTATATGACTTAAAATATCTAGTGTTTTCTTCGGAGATTGGGCGGCATCCCTTAATACATAGAAAATCTTACGGTTAGCCCAATCGTTATATTCAAAAAGATTTATAAAATGTTCTTTCATGAAATTATTTAATTAATAACATTTTTTTTGTTTGAATAAAATCTCCGGCTTGTAAGCGGTAAAAATAAACTCCGCTTGGTAATGCTGAGTTGTGAATTATAAATGTTGAATTATAATTCCCGGCAGATTGAAATTCATTTACAAGTGTGGCAACTTCTCTTCCAAGCAGATCGTAAACTTTTAGCGTAACTAAACTGCCCGTAGTTAATTGATAACTGATAACGGTGCTCGGATTAAACGGATTAGGATAATTCTGTTCCAGCTTAAACTGGGTAGGTATAGTATTTTGATCCGTAACATTTGTGATAATATCGGAAGCTTTGGGAATTTTTTTAGAAGTATAAAGACGATATTCTCCGGGTTGTAATGTGATCTGCATACCAACATCAGTAACATCCAAGCTGTCGCCTGAAAAGAATTCATACCATTTACCGGTGCTTTGAAAATCCGTTACCAACGAACCAGTGCTGACGTCAAAATTTCCTACGATAACAACATTCATACTTGAATGATTAATCTTGATTCGTTTCAATCCTACACTTGTAGCAAGTGAAAAATCAGTGCTGGAAAATGCCGGATAATTTTTCTTTAATCTTATCAAGGCAGCAAACACATTAAATAAACTTTTCCTATCAGTATCAGAATAGTAATTCAAACCATCACTCCACGGGATCGGTTTTTTCCCTAATCTTCCGTTGTAATCAATGGAAATATCATAACCGAGTTCGCCAAACTGCCAGATCATTTTTGGTCCGGGAACTGTAATGAAAAATGTAGCGGCAAGTTTTATTCTATTTAATGCTGTGCTTAAATTCTTGATATCATAAGCAGGTGCTTGAGAACTGTTTCCATAAGTTTTATTTTTATACATTAATCTTTCTTCATCATGGCTTTCCATATATCCAATGAGATTAGGAACGTTCCAACCTCTTTGCTTATAAGAAATGCCGGAAAAATCCCAAATACCGGGAGGTCCTGAAGGATAACCCATCGATGCTTGCTGATAACTTCCGTTTTGATTTCCCCACATTAGAATTCCGTTTCCGTATTGTGCAAGTTCCTGGTCTTCTCTATTCTCCGCCAGATGCTCGAATATCATTATTGCTGTCGGATCATATGACCAAATTTTATCAACCATTCTTTTTAAAAGACTAATTCTAACCGGATCATAAATACTTCCCCAAATATCTGAAAGAGGTTTATAGGTGTTGCCGAAACCTTTTGTAAAATCAAATCTAAATCCATCTATTTTAAATTCCGTTAACCAATACTGAAGAACGCGGTCTACAAAATATTGTGTTGCTTTACTTTCATGATTGAAATCATTTCCCCAATGTGCATCCGGATTTGCAAAATTAGATTGAACATTAAACCAAGGATTATTAGCCGCGGGGCGGCCGTTATCCCAATACATGCGCGCCATAGAATTATTGTTATATGCATGATTAAGAACTATATCTTGTATTACTGCAATTCCGTTTTGATGACAAGCATCAATAAATGCTTTAAGATCGGTTTTCGTTCCGTAATATTTATCCGGTGCAAAGTATGTCATCGGATTATAACCCCAGCTATCGTTACCGTCGAATTCCGAAATGGGCATTAGTTCTATTGCATTCACGCCGAGTTTTTTGAAATAGCTAAGTGTATCAATTAATGTTTTGTAAGAATGTGTACTTACAAAATCCCTTACAAGCATTTCATAAATAACCAATTTTTCTTTTGAAGGACGGTTAAATGTTCCAACTTTCCAGCTGTAACTTGATTGCCCTGTTTGAAGTACAC
>JAHEYM010000083.1:8412-11404 GCA_023251595.1 Bacteroidota bacterium | reverse complement strand
AAAAAAATGAAAATTGAAGCCGGAATTCGCGGTGCTTTAAGGAATTTTTCGAGTGAAAACAATAATTATATTGGAGATGTACTAATTAAATCGCAGAGCACCAACTATACGTATCTTGACCAGGTATATGCTGCTTATGCAACCTTTAGCCACGAGATTGGGAAATTTTCTTATCAGGCGGGGCTACGGGTTGAGAGTTCTTTTTACGAGGGTGAATTAATTGATTCAGCCAAAAAATTCAAGAATCAGTATCCGTTCAGTTTTTTCCCAAGTGCATTTCTCACTTATCATCTGAGTAAAAAAGGTGATTTGCAAATGAGTTATTCGAGAAGAATTAACCGTCCGGGTTTCTTCAACCTGATTCCATATACTGATTATTCTGATTCGCTAAATTTAAAAAAAGGAAATCCTGATCTTAGGCCCGAATTTACCAATTCACTTGAACTTAATTATCTGCATAATTTTAATCGTTCGGATAATATGTTAATTTCTATATATCTGAAACACTCAACCGATCTCATCACTTCGTTCCAAAGCATGGAATATGATTCAGCATTAAATAGAACCGTGT
The DNA here is from genome assembly GCA_023251595.1 of Bacteroidota bacterium. GTDB lineage: Bacteria > Bacteroidota > Bacteroidia > AKYH767-A > JABDAW01 > JAHEYM01. The sequence continues at coordinate 10,833 of JAHEYM010000083.1, read as the reverse complement.
TGATCAGTACATCGGAGAATGCAAATTTCAGCTATGCGTACGGATCGGAACTGACGATCAAAAAAAACGTCAAGAAATTTCTGGATTTAACCGGAAATATAAATGTATATAATTCTGTTATTAATGGCACCAATCTTCAATCCAGTCTTACAAACGAACGACTCAGTTGGTTCGCAAAGATGAGCGCATCGGTTAAGTTACCGAAAAACTTTTCTTTTCAACTCTCAGGAAATTATTTTGCACAGGCATCACTTCCTGTCAATAGCGGAGGTGGCGGTCGGTGGGGAATGATGGGTGGCATGGGCGGTATGGGTGACGGAGGCGGATCTAATTTGCAGGGTTATATTCTTCCAAGATATGGTATGGATGTGGCAGTGAAAAAAGAGTTTATGAAAAACCGCGCTGCATCAGTAACAATTAATTTTTCTGATGCTTTAGGAACAATGAAACATGCCACACATTCAGAAAATATTTACTTCATCCAGGACAACAGTCGACAACGGGACCCTCAGTATGTGAGAGTGAATTTCAGTTATAAATTCGGGAAATTTGATATTTCTCTGTTTAAACGTAAAAACACAAAAGTGAATACTGAGGATATGGGAATGTAAGATGGTTATCCCAACTTGAAGTCGCAAATTGCGACTTCAAGTTTGAAATATTTGTTGCTTAAATTTTCTTTTTGTACCTTCGAATTTCAAATTTAGTCCGATCAATTCATTTTTTAATCCACTTTTAATTTTTCTATATTAGTTAATTTATTTTTTCATTCACTTAAAACCCGCAGGAGGATTCCTGTTTTTAAAACCATGAAAAAGCTTGCAATTATTCCTCTAAAGAGGATTGAAAACAAAATTTACCACATCCGGGGACAGAAGGTCATGTTGGATTCCGATCTTGCTGAAATCTACGGAGTAACCACGAAAAGGCTAAACGAACAGGTAAAAAGGAACCTGCAAAGATTTCCGAAAGACTTCATGTTTGCGTTGACTGTGAAAGAAGAAAACAACTTGATGTCGCAAAATGCGACTTCAAGTTGGGGAGGAAAAAGAAAAGTTTCACGTGTATTTACTGAGCATGGCGCCGTCATGTTGGCAAGCGTTTTAACGAGTACAACGGCAATAAATGCAAGTTTACTGGTCGTCAGGGCTTTTGTTAAACTACGCGAAATATTATCAACCCATAAAGAACTGGCCGCAAAATTAAAACTTCTGGAAAACAGGGTTGATACTCAAGATTATCATTTAATAAACATTTTCAAGGAAATAGATAAATTAATTCATCCGGCAAATCCACCACGAAAAAAGATAGGATATAAAATTCCTTCAAAATAAAAGGACAAAACTTGAAGTCGCAAATTGCGACTTCAAGTTTGAATTATTTCTTTTTCGGTAATTGTTTTTGAGAACGTTGTTTAGCCATGTCCTCCAAACGTTTCTGAAAATTAGATTTTTTACCGGAAGAAGGTTTTTTACGATGTTCCTGAATTTGAGCGTGAATTTTCTTTTCGTCAATAAAATATTTGAAAAGATAAGTTTGACCAAAAGTAAACATGTTCGCGAGGAAATAATAGTAACTTAATCCGGCGGAATAATCATTAAATACACCGAGGAAAATAATCGGCATCAGGTACGAAATCCACTTCATCTGAGTATTTGCTCCGGTGAGTTGGGAATTCATACGTGTATATATAAGTGTCGAGATCGTCATGAGCAGTGTAAACAAACTCATGTGATCGCCATAACCCGGAACACGGAAACCAAAGTCCCATATTGAATCATAAGTAGAAAGATCATTTGCCCAAAGAAAACTCTGCTGACGAAGTTCGATGGAAGCGGGGAAGAAGCGGAAGAGTGCGATCAGAATGGGCATTTGCAGCAACATCGGGAAACAACCGCCCAAAGGATTTACACCTGCTTTTTTGTATAGTGCCATTGTTGCCTGTTGTTTCTTAACTGCATCGCTACCAAACTGCGCATTGATTTCATCTATTTCGGGTTTGAGGACTTTCATCTTCGCAGTCGATTTAAATGATTTGAAAGTCAATGGTAATAAAAGGGCTTTAATGAATATTGTGAGTAGCAGGATGATGATACCGTAATTCATGTTAAAACCGGCAAGGAAATTAAATACAGGAATAACTATAAATTTGTTCACCCAACCGAAAATGCCCCATCCAAGCGGAATTTGTTTCTCAAGAAGGAGATCGAATTTCTTTAGGGTTTGATAGTGATTTGGTCCAAAATAAAAGCGCATCGCGTAAGTTTCGTTCTCCTGATGATGGTAAGGAATACTCATTGATGCGGTCATGCTTTTAACAACTTTCATCTGAGTGGGATCAGAAAGTGTAGCCACTTCACCCTTTTCAAATCCGGCATCTGAAATGAGTACTGGTGTAAAATATTGTTGCTTCATCGCAAC
>JAHEYM010000083.1:6181-8402 GCA_023251595.1 Bacteroidota bacterium | reverse complement strand
GACTTCGTCATCCACATATTTATAATACATGGTAGAAGCATTTCTCTCAGCCACAATATTTTTCTCCACTCTCGGCAAGGATGCTTTCCACGAGAGATCAAGATGCGCAATATTGTCGGGAATAACATCTCCCATACCGACTGCCGAAAAATTACAACCCATCATGTAAGAATCGCCCTTAAGCGTATAGAGATATTCAAAATACTTTTTGGGACCAAGACTCATTCTCATGGAGAGACTGACATTTCCAGATCCTGAGCAGTGGACGTATTCGGCAGAGGGTACGAAAAAAAGATCATTTGAACTGATGACACGGTTTTCGATAGTTGGCAGTTGAATCCCAAACTGAGTAGAATCGGCGATAAAAAGCTTGAGAGGTAACGAATCGTAGGTTTTGTATTTCTTAAGCTCGACAGAGACAATTTTTCCTCCATGCGAGGAAAGAATGAGACGCATCACATCATTTTCGAGTGTAACAAGTTGATCCTCACCCTTTGAAGCCGCTGCAAAAACGCCATAAGTTGCTTTTGACCTTGCCACACGGATTGAATCATTTTCAACCACAACAGTAACCGTATCCTTGAGGGTAGTTTTAGCTGAATCGGCGACCAATTTTGCTACAGAATCGGCTCTATGACGGGATAGTTGCTCGGTGGCAACCGAATCATTGTAGTGCTTAATTGATTCTTCCTCACTCTTGGAAGGCCTCTGAAGAATCCCGAAAACGATGACTATGACTGCGATCAGGACTAAACCCAGGATCGTATTTTTATCTAACATACTGTCTGTGGCAATGTGGACGGCAAATGTAACAAATTTGTAGAGACGTTGCATGCAACGACTTCACATTGATTTGTTGAAAGGTTGAAAGGTTGAAGGGTTGAGAAAAATTCTATGTTATTGGGAGATAGACGGCTGATTTTGTTTCAAAAAATGTTTCTTCAAAAAAGTCCTTCAACATGTAAATTTTCGCCTTATTACCGAAATATTTTAATTCTTCTGCAAGATCACCGCCCTTGAGACAAATAATACCGTTTTTCAGTTTATTCCTGTGTTTATGATCAAATTTATTTTTCACCCATCGATGAAAATCGGACATTAAATTTACAGCTCTGCTTAAAATAAAGTCGAATTTAATTTCGATTTCCTCCACTCTCGAATTTAATACTTTTACATTTTTTAAATCCAGCGCTTTGACTATTTGTTCAACCTGAACACATTTTTTTTTAATACTATCGACCAGAAAAAACTGAGAATCAGGAAACATCACGGCAAGTGGAATGCCGGGAAAACCGCCACCTGTGCCGACATCCATTATACGGGTGGATGGAACGAACGAAATAATTTTCGCAATTGAAAGGGAATGTAATATATGTTTTTCGTAAAGAAAATCAATGTCCTTTCTGGAGATCAGGTTGACTCTTGCGTTGGCTTCTTCATATATAGATTTCATCGCCGAAAACTGCAATTTTTGTTTTTCTGTTATGGCAGGAAAATATTTCAATAATAATTCGACAGAATTTTGGGTAGAAGCCATTCATTATATATTAAATATAGAAGAAGAAAGAATCAGATTTTGCCTTCTGAATTTTTGAGTATATTATATAAAAATTCACGTGCCCGAAAAAGTTGTGCCTTTACCGTTCCGATCGGAAGATTCAGTTCTGTTGCAATTTCTTCATAGGAAAATTCCTTAAAATACCGGAGTTCCACCAGTGTCCGGTAACGGGGTTTGAGCTTCTCAACCACATCGCGTAATATGATCGACTTTTGTTTTTTGATCATTTGTTCTTCCGGATCGAGCCAGGAAGATTTCAGATCCATGGTCATTTCACTTCCCTCATCGCTCTCCATCGGTTTATCAATTGAAAAAGTATTTTTCTTTTTCTTTCGGATAAAATCGATGCAATTATTTGAGGCGATCTTGAAAAGCCAGGTGCTGAATGCAAAGTCAGGTGTATACTGGTGAAGATTACGGAAGGCTTTACCGAATGCCTCGATGGTGAGATCATCTGCATCATCGCGGTTATTCACCATTTTGAGCAATAGAAAATATATTGAATCTTTATACCTCGACATTAACTCTGCATAAGCTTTCTGATCGCCCACATCAATGGCGGCCCGCACGAGTTTGTAATCGTGTAAAGCTTTTTCTGAGAGATTCGGATTTACTTCCATACCCGTGGTTTCGAGATTAAATTTGAAAACGCTAAATTAGGAT
>JAHEYM010000083.1:0-6171 GCA_023251595.1 Bacteroidota bacterium | reverse complement strand
AGAAATCGAAGAGAGGAATCCACCAGATTAAATCGGCTTGTTTTAGTCGGCTAAGACATTTTCCGTATATGAGAATTTGAATTATAAGTCTGAAACCATACGTAATGAGCACAATCCGCCAATCGAAATCGAGGAGTACCAGTGTAATAAGTGAAGCGTAAAAAAGAATCTGACTGGCAGGAAACAATGTCAGCCAAAAATTATGTTTCCTTTTATAATAAGGTCCTGTTGTCATGTGTCTTTTTTTCTGCCAAATCCACGAACCCCATGTTTCGCGAGGATCCGTCATCGTGAATGACTCAGGATTTATTTGAATGGCAGTATTTGATTTTGTTGAAACTTCATTGATAAATAAATCATCATCACCCGACAATAAATGGGTATGAGATGCGAAACCTTTATTTTTGAAAAACAATTCTCTGCGATAAGATAAATTTCGTCCGACACCCATATATGGCATTTTAGCCATCGCGAAAGAAAGATATTGCATCGCGGTGAAAAAACCATCCCAACGAACCAATTTATTCAGCAATCCGGTTCTTTTTGTGAAACCGCTATAACCCAAAACAATTTCTATTTTGCCATCACTTTGTTTATATCTCGATTGCATTTGAGCAAGCCAATTTTTTCCGACCGGCATGCAATCGGCGTCTGTCATTAATAATGTATCAAACTTAGCCGCTTTAATTCCGAGTGTCAGTGCAAATTTTTTCGCGTGTTGATATTTTTCCTGATCTTTTATAGTGACAACTTTTAAATTCGGATATTCAGATTCCAAACCCTCAAGAAATTTTTCCGTGTCATCATAAGAACAATCATTGACGACAATCACCTGGAATTCCGGATAAACTTGTTCGAGAACTGAATATATATACTTTTTCAGATTTTTAAATTCATTTCTTGCGCAAATAACTATAGAAACAGGCTCCGGTCTGAGGTCGGGAGAAGGGATAAATTTATCGTGATAAAATGCAAGACGACCAAAAACGAAAAAGAAATAACAGAGTTGAATCAACAACGCGACACCTGCGAGGATGATAAAGACGAGCTGTACGGAATCGATTTCAAACTGTTCGAACATTAGTTGTGGTCAGACATGTTTTTGGAAGTGGTGTAAAAGTAGGATTTCTGCCCTTTGCCCATTCTACATATCTTTGACGAAATTTAAACAGTCTTTTCAACAACAATGAAATTCCTTTTACAGACGAAGGACACGAACAGCAGCGCCCGCGCCGGCATCATTAAAACGGCGCACGGAGAAATTCCTACACCCATCTTTATGCCGGTGGGAACAGCGGCCACAGTGAAAGGAGTGCATCAAAGGGAATTGTCAAAAGACATCGGAGCACCCATCATTCTGTCGAACACTTATCACCTTTATCTGAGACCGGGGATTGATATTATTTCGCAAGCGGGAGGCATTCATAAGTTTGCAGGGTGGGAAGGTTCGATCTTAACCGACAGCGGTGGGTATCAGATTTTCTCGCTTGCGCATCAGTGTAAAATCAAAGAAGAAGGCGCAACTTTCCACTCACATATAGACGGATCAACACATTTATTTACGCCTGAAAATGTCATGGATATACAGCGAACCATCGGTGCTGACATCATCATGGCGTTCGATGAATGCACCCATTATCCATGCGATGAAAATCATGCCAGAACCTCGATGGATAGGACGCATCGATGGTTAAAACGGTGCGTAAATCGTTTTCGGGAAACAGAACCGAAGTACGGTTATGAACAGAATCTTTTTCCTATCGTACAGGGAAGTATTTTTCGGAATCTGCGAAAGGAATCGGCGGAAATTATTGCAGGATGCGAACTTGAAGGGAATGCCATTGGTGGATTATCGGTTGGGGAACCTCCGGAAATGATGTATGAAATGACAGAATTAGTTTGTGATATTTTGCCTGCAAACAAGCCAAGATACCTCATGGGCGTAGGAACGCCTGCGAATATTCTGGAATCGATTGCATTGGGTATTGATATGTTTGATTGCGTAATGCCTACACGCAATGCAAGACATGGAATTCTTTATACCAGCGAAGGAATTATTAATATAAAGAATGAAAAATGGAAAACCGATTTCTCCTCTATAGACTCTGAAGGAACTGTTTTTGCGGATCATCAATATTCGAAAGCATACCTTCGACATCTGTTCTCTGTTGGTGAATTACTTGGCGGACAAATCGCATCTTTGCATAATCTTGGATTTTATCTGAATTTAGTGAAAACGGCGAGAGAGAAGATTGTGGATGGAAGTTTTAATTCGTGGAAGGTGGAGATGGTGGAGAAGCTGGGGAGGAGAATATAATAAATTACGAATTAGGAATGAGGAATTACGAGAGCGAACAATGAACAGCAAACAACCAACAGTGAACACAATACACAGAAGGACTTACAACTTACGACTTACGACTTAGGACTATTTTGAAGATACTGGACTTCTACATCATCCGAAAATTTCTCGGAACTTTTTTCTTCGCGATTGCGTTGGTGATTGCTATTGCTATTATTTTTGATATTTCGGAGAAGATTGATGATTTTGTACAAAGCAAAGCACCGATTAAAGAAATTGTTTTTAAATATTATTTGAATTTTATTCCATGGTTCACGAATTTATTTACTCCACTCTTTACATTTATTGCAGTCATCTTTTTTACTGCAAAAATGGCTATGCAAACGGAGATTATTGCGACCTACGCGAGTGGTGTCAGTTTCAGAAGAATGTTGGTACCGTATATGATTTCAGCTTTTGTAATCGCACTATTGAATTTTTATCTGAACGGATGGGTGATTCCTCCTTCCAATAAAGTCAGATTGCAATTTGAGGCGCAATATGTGCATAATTCGAAGGATTTTCAGTCGAGAAACAAACATTTGCAGGTAAGTCCCGGCTTATATGCGTATTTCGAATTCTTCAGTTCTCACGATCAGAGTGGGAATAATTTTACGATGGAGAAAATCGAAGACGGAAAGGTGACCTATAAATTCACTGCAAGCAGAATGAGATATGACAGTTTAAAAAATACATGGCAGGCGCACGATTATTTTGTGAGACGTACTGATGGGATGAATGAAAATATTTATCGAAAAATGTCGCTCGACACGACTTTTAATTTTAAGCCCGCCGATTTTATTCAGGAGTTTTACAAGAAAGAAACGATGAATAATCCGGAATTAGATCGGTTTATCGAATCGCAGAAGATGAAAGGTTCGGAGAATATTGAAGATTCTTATGTTGAAAAATACCGACGAATTTCAATTCCCTTCGCCACATTTATTCTCACGATTATAGGAGTTTGTCTGTCAAGCCGGAAATCAAGAGGCGGAATTGGAATACAGGTAGGACTTGGCCTGGCACTGAGTTTCACGTATATTCTTTTCATGAAAATATTCGAGACATTTGCATTAAGCGGAAGTATGCCTTCGCTGCTTGCGGTATGGACGCCGAATATTATATATGGCGTTGTAGCGATGGTGCTGCTGAGGTTTTCGCAACGCTGACCCCATCCGTCCTTCGGACACCTTCCCCAAATGGGGAAGGAAAAGAGGAAAGAATTAATGATTTCCAGCGATCATCAATTTCATCGTTTTCGATTCATCTCCGATTTTCACTCTGCAAAAATATATGCCGGGTGTTAATGTACTCGTTGTGTATCTTAATAAAGTTCTGATGCCAGTATCTTTTTTCACCACAGACCCCTCCACCGTTCTGCCATGAATGTCGATAATTTCTATTATTGCATCCTTATCTGTTTCAAACTGAATATTAATCTGATTTCCGGGATTTGGGTATGCAATGAAATTCATAATATTATTTTTCATCATTACTCCCTGATTTGAAGTAACATTCTTATCTATATATACTTCAAAAACTTCGGTGCTGGCAATGCTTACACCCGGATCGTTATCTGCAATATTCCGATCGGGACTTAAAATTCCACCCACAATCCAACCCACCCGGGTTAATCCTGAAAGATGATTTAAATTAATTACTTCACCCGAATAATGAGCTATAGAAGTGTCGGGAATAAATAAAGAATTGGCACCGAGAAATGCCGGCATTCGAATCGGGAGTGCATATTCGGTCATCGTGCTGTCGGGCGCACGTGTAACTTTTGAGATCGTATTTACAAACGGTACGAGCGAATCGGTTGTCATAATTTGCGTTATGGTGTCGGGATAATACATGCTGATTCCCCCGAAAAAAACACTGTGCATATAATTGTGGGTCGAGTCGTAAACAGGCATAACCGCAGAAGAATATTGACTCAGGTTTTGGTTGAAATTATTATTGACAGCATAATTTCCAGGTTTAAGATCGACTGAATTCAAATAAGGCAGATCAATATTATATTGAAAAACACCGGAGAATGCCGTGGCACCTGATGCCCGATCAGGAAATATTTGCGGTACTAAATTAAAATCCCTTCTGTGAAAATTTACGGTATCGGTAGTTGCCTGATAATTTGCAATTGTAAGATTCGTTCCGTCATCCCAAATATTGAAAGCACGAACCTGATTTGAATATTTCTGAATCGTTGTAATTAAACTATCGACACGATTATAACGACCATCGAACTTATGCCCGAACACAAGATATACAGTACTATCAATCATCATCCCGTTACCGCCTGTAATTGCCATTGTGGTGTCAATAATTTGACGGAAAGAATTATTTATAGAAGAACTTGAAATTACTGCATTCGTCAGACTATTTAAATTGATTGCGGTTAAAGTTGGAAACGTTTTGAAATCACTTAATGCACTACTCCAACCATAACCACCGATCATATATAAGATACTGTCTCGTTGCACAAATTCCATGTTGGTGGAAGTTATAGCTTCTTTTGTATCGACAGGTAATGAAGTTGCAGGCGCCGACCAGATTTGTTGTGTTAAAGGGTTGACAACATATATATTATTATTTATCGCGTTCGTCATAAATGCAAATGGTGGCTCAAAATGATGAAGACCATTTGTACGACCACCAATGAAGACCCACAACCCGTTTTGTTGAGCAAAAGCGAAGGAGTGCAGACCAGGGAAATTATTAAACTGAATGGGTACAACGCTGACTGTGAAAGGCTCCTGCGAGAAATCAGAAACAGAGCGCAGAAAGAGAAAGAGGAAAACGGCGAGGGTATATTTTTTCATGTTATAAATATAAAATGCCGGAAGTAACGGGTTAAATCGTCAATTCCGGCATTATATAAAATTAATTATTAATTTGCTATCATCATTTTTCTGATTACTTCCCCTTTATCATTTTTCAGGTGAAGGAAATAAATACCGGATGACGCACCGGTGACATTAATTTCAGTATGATTTCTACCTTTAGAGAATTCAGTCATTTGCGAATACACTACTTGTCCGAAAATATCCGTCACAACGATTTCATTTTTTGTCGAAATAGGAAGTGTGAAATCGAACGAGAAAATTCCTGTATTCGGATTTGGATAAAGGAATAATTTCGTGGCAATATTCGATTCAGAGATTCCAAGACAAGTATCAACTACAACAATTGAAGTTGCGGATGCAGAACAACCGAACGAGTTTGTATATGTATATGTAATCGTATCAGTACTTACACCGGCTGCCGAGGGATCGAACGAAGAACCAACAACACCATTTCCTGAAAACACACCACCTGCAGGCGTTCCCGTCATGGTAACAGGGGCAGCTTGCACGCAATACGGACTGGTTAATCCTCCCATTGTTACCAGCGGAATCGGGTGAAGCGTAAGATTTACCAAAGTTGATACGCTTGAACAAAAAGAGGCGGTTGCGACAACGATAGAATAATTACCATTTTGAGAAGCCCAATAAGAAGAACCTGTTGCTCCGGGAACCGGATTTCCATTATACATCCATTGATAGGTGTGTGTTGGTCCGGCAACAGCATGCAATAAAACAGAATCCCCGCAAGCAGAAAGTGTATCAGGTGCAATTATATATGCAACGGGTGCGCAGGTAGTGTCAGACATTTTCCAGATATTTCCGGTGGTATTTCCGGCAATATATAATTCATTATATCTGTCTTCACCAAAAGTTGAATAATCGTTTGTGGAAAATGCAGAAGTAATTGCGGTATTCCAACCGCCAACACAGTTGGGCCAAATTTCACGAATCTTTCCATCACAATAGTCAGTATATATATATTTA
>JAHEYM010000449.1 GCA_023251595.1 Bacteroidota bacterium | reverse complement strand
AGGCTTCAGGCAGGTGTATTTACTCAAGTGAAGAAAATGTCGCTTCTTCGTTGAGTCGCTGTCATAAATTATTGCACTAGATTCCGCCGTTGTTCGGCGGGGCAGCTGATAAAATAATATCCTGATATTTTTGAAGATGTAAATGCGTTTCACAATTCGTGAAAGGCGTTCGGCGTATGAAAACATTATTTCGATTTATTTTGGTGACAGTCGTAGTAGTTATTACCGCATCGGCACAGGAGCGATATCTTGAACGAAGAATGATACTACCACAGCTGGATAAACCTTCGAGTGATCAATCAACTACATTCAAACCTACAATTCTCAAATCACCGGGACGTTACACGAAGGTTCAATGGCGCCAACTGATCGACTCAGTCTGGGGACCCGGACTGCCGACTGCAGACAAACTGAAGATCTTCGATGATTACTGGACTCTGGTCGATCAGCATTGGGGAGGATTTCACAATCTTGTTGTCAATTGGGATTCATTAAAGAATGTGTATCGTCCGGAAGTTGCCGCAGGTGTGAGCCGTGGACGCTTCGCTGGTATTCTCGCCAGGCTCTTAAGGGCACTGAACGAACGGCATGTCTATACGATAGATCTCGGAATTGACAGTACGTTGGGATATTATACGGTTGTAAGTGGACAATATCCAAACTACCCACCATTCCACTATTCATCAGGTCTACCATTAATAAATCTGCAATGGCATCGGACTTGTTTTGGTGCGGGGCTGACTCCTCTTCCCGATAGTACCGCCCTTGTCTATAATGTGATGCCCAACCATCCGCTCGGGCTTCAACCCGGGGATATTATTCTGGGTTATGATGGTATCCCTTGGCTGAAACTGTTCAACGAACTACTTGACGCTGAATTGCCGATCACAGAGAGCGGGAGGTTTTTGGGTTCGTCCGCTGCAACTCCTTCTTATGTAGCAATCGTTTGCGCCGGAATGAACTGGGGATTATTTGACACGATTGATGTACAGAAATATTCAACGAATCAAATCGTCCATTATCCTACGTCCTTGCTGAACTCGATTCAACCTCCTTATCAGATTGCAACAGAACAGCTTCCCGTCAACGGTGTTCCTTTCCCAGATATTCAAAATAGCAAAATGGTTTCGTGGGGTGTTGTTACAGGAACATCGATAGGATATATCTATGTCTGGGATTGGCATCTCACTCAAACACGCGATCTCTTCACACAGGCGGTTGATGAATTGATGCACAAGTATAAGGTGAATGGAATGATCGTGGATTTTCGGAGAACGTTTGGTGGTGATGAGAATTATGCGAACGGTGGCTTCAATCACCTCTTCAATTTTGATCCCATATCGAACTATTCTCAAGCCACAAGAATAGCTGGTAATGATCATTTCTTATTCACACTCGATCCATTGAACGGGTTTGCAATGACCCCACTCACCCCCACCCCAGAAATATTTGATCATCCCATCGCGGTTCTTACAGGTCCACTCTGTGCGAGTGCTGGGGATTACAATGCGCACAGGATACGCTTCCATCCGATGGTGCGTTTTTTTGGACTCCCAACAGATGGAGGATATACCTCCTATCAAACTTCGGCCGAACAGGATTACGGAATCTGGAATAGTTCCTATGAATATAACATTCATCACGGCTCTTTATACTCGAAATTCGATAATGAAGGATTTCTGATCCACAAACCTTTCGCGGTTGACGAGCAGGTGTGGCTTACACGCGATGGCGTTGCAAAAGGAGAAGATGATGTTGTAAAACGAGCAGTGGAGTGGATCAATACACTTTCGTACGCGCATTCTTCAATTCCAGAGAAAAAACAAATCAAACCAGTTAACGATTCTGTTGCAATAAAAGCTATCGTAACCAATCCTCTCAAACATACTATTATTATCTCCGCAATCATAAAAGACATCAAAGAATTATCGAAGGATTCAATTGTTCTTTTCAACGATGGACTCCACGGGGACGGCAGTGCTGGCGATAGTATTTTGGGGGCATATTTCAAAAGTGTGAACGAAGAAAATACTTACGTGTACAACATTCGAACCGATGATATTACCGCAGGTGCATTCCGAAATATTCCTTACAAAAACTATTTTACTTCTGAAGGTCCTGTTGTCATTAAAGATATAAAGATCAGTTCAACAGACACAATTCCAAATCCCAACGACATTCTTATGTATAAAGTAACATTGGAAAACAAAGGAGTTGTAAATACTCTTCAGAATATTACTGTAAATCTTATGTGTCTCGATTCTTCTGCAACGATCAATGGTTTTTCTTCCAATTTTGGAAATATTGCACCGCTCTCTTCATCAGTAGCTCGAACTCTATCGCTAAAATTTACAAACAAAATGGTATCCGATAGTTTGTCTCGGTTTGAATTACAGATTCTCAGCAACGGAGTACATTTATGGACAGAATATTTTTCAATAAAAGTATTTCCAACTACCAATGGTGTTTTCTTGGCGGGAAGTGAAATACCAACAGAATATTCGCTGAGTCAGAATTATCCAAATCCATTCAACCCAACTACCGTGATCAGTTATCAACTACCAGTGAACAGTCATGTTGCGCTAAAAATCTTCGATCTTCTCGCCCGCGAAGTGGCAACGCTGGTGAACGAGAAGAAAGAAGCGGGACGGTATTCAGTGCAGTGGGATGCATCGGGATTTGCAAGCGGGATTTATTTCTACAGACTCGAAGCCCGCCAGACAGAAGCCGGGCAGGCAAGCAGTTTCGTTGCAGTGAAGAAACTCGTTCTCGTCCGTTAAAGAGGTAACGAAAGTTATTACTAGAAAGCCCGGACGGTCTTCATCCGGGCTTTTTCATTCTGTCCATTCGATTCATTACTTTGCTGATCCATGCGCTGCCGGTGCCTAAATATTCAACGCGTGGCTAAAACTCCCTAAGACTTCTTAAGAAGTTTCTTTTCTTGGGGATGGCGTGTTGTGTTTCTTCTACGGTCTTTCCCCAGAACATATGACGAGGCGACCGTGGTGCAAAAAAGGGGAAAACAGCGTTCTTCCGCCGGAAAACCTCATTTTCTTGACAGCCCCTCTAATTTTATTTATATTCAGTACTGAGAATGTGAAGGGAAA
>JAHEYM010000448.1 GCA_023251595.1 Bacteroidota bacterium | reverse complement strand
AAGTCGCAAAAAGAATAAGAGATTTTACAGCAGGTGGAGGGTATCTTTTCGCGATGTGTTCTGCGACCGATACGTACGATATTGCACTCGCCTCCGAAGGAGTTGATATTTGCGATGTGATGTATGATGGCGATGGTTCAGATCCGAAAATGAATTCAAAAATAGACTATTCGAAATCATTCGCTTTCACAAATTACAGACTTGTTACGAACCCTTATGAGTACGAATTCTCAAATATAGATGTAAGCGGAACAAGAAAAGTTCCGCGCGATGAAGATTTTTTTACTTTATTCGAATTCTCTGCGAAGTCTGATCCGGTTCCGACCATGCTTTGTCAGGATCACGAACAGGTTATTAAAGGTTTCATGGGACAAACCACCGCTTTTAATAAAAATTATATAAAATCGAATGTGCTTATTATGGGTGATAATAAAGGAGCGAACGAAGCTAAGTATATACATGGAGAATATGGAAAAGGCACCTGGACATTTTATGGTGGTCACGATCCCGAAGATTATCAGCACATGGTCGGCGATCCCCCAACGGATCTTGCACTTCATCCAAACTCAGCAGGATATAGATTAATTCTGAACAATATTCTTTTCCCTGCCGCGAAAAAGAAAAAGATTAAGACTTAATCAAAAAACTTCCAGGAAATGCCGAACTTCACTGATCGGCCCGGCATCGGATAATGTGGAATCATATAATATCCCGTTCCGAAAATTCCGTCCCCGATATTTTCTAATTTTACATATATACGTGCGGTTTTTATTTTAAAACACAAGAACAAATCTACAAGCGGAAAACCTTCTGTCTTCAATGAGTCCTGATAATAAAATACCCCGCTTGCGGGATTGTATAAATCGCCATAATATTTGGAGACATAAGAAAAATCAATCCCAAGATTTGCCTGTACACCTTTTTTCGAAGGAGGAATCTGATAATATACAGAAAGTTCGGGCATAAAAGATGGAATATGAATTGAATCCGAATTCATCACTTTTTGAAAGATGATTGAATTATCGGAATGAATTCTTCCGATGTGAAAATCTTTTCGAATCTGACCTCTGAAGATTTTTACTTTATTACTTAATTGATCCGGTTCCGATGTCGAATTATAATATTGATACTTATTTACCGTGAAGAAATGAATCGAACCATAGAAACCGGACTTCGCGCGATTAAAATAAGCAGAAACTTTTTGATAACTCAAATTACTCAAATGCCGGTCCCATCTGAAATTATTTCCGTCATAATAAGAAAAAAGCAGCGAGGGATGAGATACATATTCACCAATACTCACGCCCGCCTCGGTTGCAGAATCGGGCGAATATTTGAATGAAGCGGTTACATTCATATCACCCTTCCTCACACCGGTAATATAATAATTAACATTTCCGGACGCAATGAAATGTGATGATACATTCTTATTCAGTTCCGCTCCCCCGATAAGACTCTGAAAACTACTGTCCTTTGTTTCCTGATGATAACGAAACGCATCGTGCGTTATGGAAACATCCAAAAGAGGTAGTGACAATCCGGGATATTTTATTCCACCCGGGAATATGCCAAACGAAATCCTATTCGACATATTTTGAAAAATCAAAGAGTCCAAAGTACTTAAAGAATCCTTGTAAATCTGATTAAAAAATCCTCCCGTGGGATTGCTGTCTTCGTAAACATAATACGACCTTTTGTAATCGAAGGTATGCGAAATCCTGTATATGCTTTTTAATGGATCTATCATCGTGCTGTCCAATCCTTTTGTACCGGTGTCATATTGTTGTGTAAGATGCAGGGTTGATTCGTTAAACCGATCCTGAGCTCCGGGTAGATTCACCGCCAGAGATGCTAGGTCAATGTTGTCCTTTGTCAAAGGATCATTATCCGGATCATTTTTGACTCCCCCACTCTCTTTATTTTTTATTTTATTATATATCGCGCAAAGGAACAAGTTGTATCTCATATTTTTTGATTGATACCAGTTGAAATAATCCAACGTAGTTATGCTGCTAACACTCTGTTTAATATATCCATCGGATCCTATTTTGTTGAAATTAAAACCAAAGTTGAATTGTTTGTTTACATTCTGTGTGTGGACGAGAGTCAGGATCTGTTCTTTCTTCGATCCCATATCGTAATTAATCTCTGTATATCTTTTGTTCGTAGCGAAATATTTGATATCGTCAGGCCGCATCAGATATAAGCTATACGTATTTAAACCCGAATTAATCTGATCGTTCATCGGTAAATCAAAAACCATTGGCTCGGATGCGAGCCCCGGATTACCTATATACGTATGATGAAGAATATGTAAAGGGTTGAAAATCTCGATATGCCTCAGCGTCTGATCAATCGTATCCGCTTTAGGAATAAAGCTGTAAAAATCTTTCTCTGCAAAAAAATGAATTTTCGTGGGAACCTTAATAATTATTTTTTTTGTTGAGTCTTCAGAAGCATAACACTTCAACCCAAAAGAAAAAATAAGCAGAAAGAAAATGAAAATATAATTTTTATTTTCCCTCAGCATGCCGAGTACCTAAAGAACATATTAATTCCACAAGCCGATGCGAATATCCGGTTTCATTATCATACCAACCAACTACCTTCACCATAGAACCAATGACGGAGGTTAAAAGCGAATCAAATATACAGGAATGTGGATTACCGA
Source organism: Bacteroidota bacterium (assembly GCA_023251595.1). Classification (GTDB taxonomy): domain Bacteria; phylum Bacteroidota; class Bacteroidia; order AKYH767-A; family JABDAW01; genus JAHEYM01. The sequence goes on along the minus strand of JAHEYM010000448.1, from coordinate 443 downwards.
TAATATCCGCAGACACGATCGGGTCTTCACAATACTCAAGAATTCCCTTTAGCTTGCCTTCACTCTCTTCTTTAAATCTTTTGTTAATTTCTTCAACAGAAACACTCTTAAGAACCGTGCATGTGAGATCCGTTAACGATCCCAAGGCAACCGGCACTCTTATTCCCGCTCCGCCTAATTTTCCTTTCAATTGTGGAAACACATCGCTCACGGCTTTGGCTGCGCCTGTAGTCGTGGGGATAATAGATTCCGCGGCTGCTCTTGATCTTCGTAAATCTTTGTGAGGTCCGTCTTGCAAATTCTGATCGCCCGTATATGCGTGCACGGTTGTAATATATGCACTCTCGATTCCACACATCTCCTCAATAATCTTCAGCATTGGTGCAACATTGTTTGTCGTACAACTCGCATTCGAAATTATTTCTTCACTCCCGTCAATTATC
>JAHEYM010000447.1:529-3116 GCA_023251595.1 Bacteroidota bacterium | reverse complement strand
TCAATGAATTTTATAGTTTGCGACTTGAAGTTTGGGGATGTTATGACCATGCTCCTGATCTTGTAAATGTTACTGTGAATATGGATGACAGCACAGGCGTTACCTGGAAAGTGCCTGACAGTTTGCTCGCGGCGATCTATGTTGGTTTGTTTAGCGAATATCAATTGTTTAAAAGCCTGAATCCCTGGGGACCTTACTCTCAGCTTGCAAGTACTTATTTACCCACAGATACAACGTTCAACGACACGGCAGTGAATGTGCATACCACGGCGTATAACTATCAGGTTCGTCTTGTGTTGAATAATGGAGTTGTAACTCATTTCAGCGATTCGATTCAAAGCATTTTATTGACAGGGGTCTTCAGTCCCGATTCTTCAACGATTGCTTTATCATGGACGCCGTACTGGGGTTGGGCAAATCCGAAATATTATATACGAAAGGCAAGAGCAGGGACACAAAACTGGTCGATCGTAGACTCGACTTATGCAAATTCATATATATATACAATATCGACAATTCCGGCAGATTCCGGTTACTGGAAATTGGAAATAATGACCGAGAATTACGGTACTCCGTTGCTTGTTTCCGAATCGAACTGGATTTATTTCACCATCTAATATCCGATACAACCCGTTCTATTAACGAATGTCTTCACACCCAATGATGACGCATTTAACGGTACATTCGTCGTTAAAAACCTGATTGACCATCCAAACAGCAGAATCGTTATTTTTAACCGATGGGGAAGAAAGGTGTATGAGAATCCGAACTACGACAATTCCTGGACGGCGGCGAAAGAATCCGCAGGAGTATATTATTATATTTTATACCTGAATGACGGTACCGATTTCCACGGAACGGTAACGGTTCTTAAATAGAAAAATTCTTTTTGTGAAGGTAACTGATCACATCAAAAACGCCAGGGCGTCATTATTTTCGATTGAAATCCTTCCTCCTCTAAAGGGGAAGAGTATTCAGTCTATTTACGACAGCATCGATCCGTTGATGGAGTTTAAACCCGCTTTTGTGGATGTGACCTATCACCGTGAAGAATATGTATACCGGAAAAGAGGTGGTAATTTATTGGAAAAAATTTCGATTAGAAAACGACCTGGAACGGTAGGTATTTGTGCGGCTATTATGAACAAGTATAAAGTCGATGCAGTTCCTCATATTATTTGTGGGGGATTCAGTAAGTCGGAGACCGAAAATGCATTGATTGATCTGAATTTTCTGGGCGTTGATAATATTCTTGCATTGAGGGGTGATTCAATCAAAACAGAAACGGCATTCGTTCCCGAACCCGACGGACACAATTACGCACTTGATCTGGTTGAACAGGTAGTGGATATGAATAAGGGGAAATTTTTGGATGAAGAATTACGCGACGCGTTACCTACTAATTTCTGTATTGGCGTTGCCGGTTATCCCGAGAAACATTTTGAGGCCCCGAATATGAAATCGGATTTAAAATATTTGTTGGAAAAGGTAGAAACCGGTTCCAATTATATCGTGACACAAATGTTTTTCGATAATTCAAAATATTTTGAATTTGTTCGCAGATGTCGAGCAATTGGAATTACAATTCCGATTATTCCGGGATTAAAAGTGATTACGACCAGAACACAAGCTTCAGTTCTCTCCAAGGTTTTTCATATTGATATTCCTGAAATGTTACTTGATGAGATCGAAAAGTGCAAAACCGACAAAGAGGTAGCTGAGGTTGGGATAGAATGGTGCATTTCGCAATCAAAGGAATTATATAATTCAGGAGCGCCCTGTTTGCATTATTACACGATGGGTAATTCCAATCACACACGAAGAGTTGCCGCGGCAATTTTTTAATCTGTGTTGCAACATCTAAATATTTTTATATTTTTTTCATTGAGAGCAAAGCAGTTATAAAGTTTAATATATACATTTGGGGTCTGAATCGGGGGAAATGACGGGGTGAGTCATTTCAGGAATGGTTGGCTTTATTTGAAACTATGATCTTCAACCTTTAATATATAAAATTATGGATTGCACGACTCAAATTATCGAGGCACTGATTGCAGGAGTTATTGCCGGGGCAATTATTTGTTACACCTTAAGTAAAACCGGGGTAATTTGTTGGTGTACTGCCTCAAAGCCGGTGACTGTTCCACCTAAAATGGTGGTTTCCAGCGACTTTACAAAAACTGTAGTTCCACCTTTTAATGATTATTTAAATTGTTACCGCAATTATCCACCGTCCCCGGTAGAAAGTCAACCTTTGATTCAAGGGGTTCGATTTAAAAAAGGTGCATTGATGAGCCTTATAGGAGGAGTGAGTGACAATGGCGGCGTTATGTTTTATTTCGGAAGTGCAGCATATGCACCTGAGCATTTCGGGAATGCCAACAACGCGGATGAATTATGCACCCGTACAAATGCGGATAATAATCGACCAAACTGTTTAGTTGGGGTGGCATACGATGTCTATGTTGATCCTATTACGAGAGCTTCCGGATTGACGAGGAAAGGAAATATGGTAATGAATGATGTGCCACCCTGCCCGAATAATTGTGTCGGGACGATGTAAGAAAATTTATTAATATATATATTT
>JAHEYM010000447.1:0-519 GCA_023251595.1 Bacteroidota bacterium | reverse complement strand
TATTTTTTTAATATTAATCATCAAAAACCAATTATTATGAAAAATTTTATTTTTGGATTTCTTACATGTATAGTCGTGCTGATTTTAGTTAGTATAATATTCAAACTTCAGTTGAAGAGTCCAGGAGAAATAGTTGGATCAAATTCGCAGAGTGGCTCTGCTGATAAGTCATTCAGCTCAACACCCTCGACCGAAACAGTCAAGGTACATCCTAAGCCACCTAAAAGAATCGATTCGTTAATGGCCGGCAACGATACTTGCACAAGACATATTAATGAAATTACTCGTTTATTTCCTGATACCAATATCTCTGTACGCGTTTATCTTCATCGTGCCGGATTTAGTTTCAGTCGGACTTCTCTAGATGCACTCATGAATAGATTTGTAACAAACGGAACACAGACTGTTTTCACAGATGGAGTGACGTTTTATCCCGAATTGGACCTTGTCGACCCGCTTCATCCTGCAACATCTGAATTTTATATAAGGAGTATGATCGCCGCACCTTACATCAATGTG
>JAHEYM010000446.1 GCA_023251595.1 Bacteroidota bacterium | reverse complement strand
AGTTGAGGCCAGTGAACACCATATCCGGAAGGGGAAATTTGAAAATTATTTCGGGCAGACTCAGAAGCTTTAACAAGTTTTTCTGAAATTTCAGAAACTTTCCATTTATAAATTTGTCGATCTGATTGGATATAAATAAAATCACCTTCAAATTTAACCGATACAATTTTATGAACCGAAGTTTCCATATTTCTATTTTTTGAAGAATTTATACCATTCACCGATAATGTAATCAAAATGTTCAAATATTATTTTTCTTATTTCTTTTTTGGAAATTGGATTTAAATTATATGAAAATTCCTCAGAAATTTCATATAATTCCGGATCGAGCCAAAATTTACATTCCATATCTGCTTTAACAGCATGACATGGATCGGCTCATTACCTTCATTTGAATAAAAGAAAATTCTCCATCCGGAGATTAACAGAATAGTAGGCATCAGGGTACAAAGTTAGGAAAACCTGATGACATTTAAAATAGTTCATGTGGCAAACATCAATTTAAGACTTGCAATTGTGAGTCCAATTGCTAAAAGATATCTTAAAGTGGGAATGTTAAATTTCCGACTTCCAAAATATGCACCAAACAGACCACCGATAATGGTTGCAACGACAGCGTATTGCAGATTCTCAGTGAGATGCAGACCATCTTTCTGATACTGACCAACCAATCCCGAAAGTGAGTTTACAAATATAAAGAGCGCTGAAACAGCAGCAGTTTCTTTTAAATCAGACCAACGCATCAGTAGCATCAAAGGACTGAGAATTATTCCTCCCCCAATTCCAATCATACCGGAAATCAAACCGATTAATCCACCGGAAAGTAATCCTGCCCACAAAGGTATGGCACGTTTGCTCTCATCATTATTTTTAAATTGATAAACCAAACGAATAATTGCAATTAAGAGGCATACTGCAAGTATATTTTTATATCCGGAATCTGATAAAGTAATTCTTCCCCCTATAAAAGCCATAGGAATGCTCGCTATGGCAAAGGGTAGAAATAACTTCACCCGAAAATAACCTGCTTTGTAAAAACCAATAAATGAGATAAATGAAACTGCTAAATTCATCACAAGAGCCGAGGGTTTCATCATAAGTGGTGAGATACCAATCATTGCCATCACAGCGAGATAACCACTTGCTCCACCGTGTCCGACGGAAGCATATAAAAAGGCAATTGTTGCCAGTAGAATGATAAGCAATAGAAAACTTAAATCCACCTATTTACGGGATTTATTTCCATAAGATTTTTAATTCCGGACACAAATACAAATATAGCTATTTACTACCAAATCTTTTCCAGCTCTTTTCTTTTACTATCATTGCTTGAATAACTAACTCCACAATATCAGATGGTAATAGTTGTAATTTCTTATTTTGCCATTCACATTCTTCCTTCACTGATTCACCGGCATACTTCGCTGCTTTTAGTGCATACAACACAGCTCTCAATGAATGATCAGCCATGTGGGCAGTTGCAACAGCATGTCCAACTGATTAGTTTATGAAGATTTTCGTCCGTGAGCGTCCCACCACAATGTACTGCAACAAATCGTTTATCTCGCATTATTTACGATTAACATTTTCTTTCTCAGATTTGGTTTATCTATGCCTAATAAATCTCTATTTGTCTGGTATCGTATAGATGTATCACCTTCCAGAAGCCAGGATATAATTTCATTCTTCATATAATATTTTCCTTATGTATAATTTTCTTAATGAGAACAATCTGTCCCAGATGATAGTGCGTATGCTCTATAATTCCATGAATATTTCTATAATAATTACCGTATTTTTCTTCCGCGAAATTATCCATAAGCTTTTCATCTGTTAACTGCTCAATCAGATTGGCAAAGATTTCCGCATCAATCCAAACTTTTTTCAACATATTTTCCCAATCCTGTTGAGATAAAATCGATGGATGATTAAAACTTTCTTCATCTTTCCCAACCAGTGCTCCCCCCTGCAATACTTTCGATGCTATAAATACATAGTAGTTGATATGATAAACAAGTGTCGCGATGGTATTAAATGAATACACCTTTGTAGTAGCTTGTTCCCAGGTAACGTCAGACAGTTGATCTCTTAAATTAGAAACTGTCCAGTTTCCACCAAAATGCACCTCTCTGAAGTGTTTAGCAATTTGTTTTGAAAAACTCATCTGATTAATGTTGATCAAGTAAAATAAATATGCCTAAACATCGTAGAATGTTCGTCATTTGAGCACGAAGATAATGATTTTAAGGCAAAACAATGTTCAAGCCGAACACAGTACCTTTGCGTCTTAGCAGCAATGTATGAAAGCTACAAAGTCGCAAAGACGCAATTTTCTGCTTTTACTGTTTAGACAATCAATTTTCAGAAATGACAAATCTTTGAGAAAAGAAAGTTCTTTCATTTTGTGTTAAACGGAGAAAATAAATGCCGTTTGGTAAATGATCCCGTTGTATCATAATTGTTCGATCAGCGATACTACAAATTTGTTTTACTCGTTCTCCTGAAGAATTATAAATTGTCAAAATTGCGTTCGTTAAATTTTCATTGACCGTAATTCTGGTCTCGAAGGAAAATGGATTTGGATATATAGAAATTAAATGATCTGATATTATCGGATCAATTCCGATTACACCAGGATCATATTCCCAGAAATCGGTTGTGCCATTACCTCCCGTTCCGATATATCCTTTTGTTCCGATTGAAAAACCGATTGCATCGCTTCTTACACTTCCGCCAAAATTTGCTTTCTGTGTCCAGACATTAGTTGTCTGATCCCATTCCCAGAAATCATTTGCACTACTTCCATCCCATCCGGTTCCTATAAAACCTTTCGTGCCTATTGAGAATCCAACATCGTTTCTTCTCGCCGTCCCACCAAAATCTGCTTTTTGTATCCAGATATTCGTTAACTGATCCCATTCCCAAAAATCTCTCTTAATTACATTACCTGAATCATTTCCGGTACCAATATATCCTTTAGTACCGATTGAAAAACCAACGGTTTCTCCCCTTGGCGATCCCCCGAAATCGGATTTTTGTGTCCATGTATCAGTTGCCTGATTCCACTCCCAAAAATCTTTCCGGGTAGTGCTGCTATTATCGTAACCGAGACCTAAATAACCTTTCGTACCAAT
>JAHEYM010000445.1 GCA_023251595.1 Bacteroidota bacterium | reverse complement strand
AGCATGTCCAAAGTTGCAGAGTTTTAATCTAAAAATGCAAAAAACTTGCAACTTATTATCAACTCTTTTTGTTGAAAACCCTCTGAAATCAAGCAATTATCAGATTATGAGGGGCGACTAATTAAATTTTTATCCAATGGAACAAAATCAACTTATTCCTGACGAGATCATTATCTCGAAGATACACCTAATCAGGGGACTAAGAGTGATGCTCGATAGTGATCTGGCCGAACTCTATGGTGTAGAAACCAAACATCTTAAGAGGCAAGTGAGAAGAAATATTGAGCGGTTTCCGCCCGATTTTATGTTCGAGCTTACAAGTCCCGAATTTGAAATCTTAAGGAGCCAATTTGGCACCTTAAGACATGGAGAGCATCCAAAATATTTCCCATTCGCATTCACTGAACAGGGAATTACAATGCTTTCCTGTGTGCTCAATACGCGACAGGCTATTGAGGTTAATATTCAAGTTGTTAGAATCTTTACGAAGGTTTGTGAGTTGCTGCATGCTCACAAAGATATCCTTTTGAAGTTGGAACAATTGGAGCATAACCTATTAAAGCATGAGGGACGAATGGATGGATTCGCCAACGATATCCAATTAATATTTGCGTATTTGAAGCAACTCTTAACTCCTCCTCCGTTACCTCCAAGAAAGCAATTGGGGTTCAAACGAAAAGACGAACAATAGTTTGCAAAAACAATTGTGGTTTTCACTATTGATCTGATCCCAGTTTAGAGAACTTCAATGGGTTTTTAGTGATCTCAGCATATTCTGCCCGACGTTGAAGAATATCGCAAGCCATGTAAACGGCGTGGCGGAAAGAACTTTCGTCTGCTTTATTTTTTCCGGCGATGTCGTAAGCGGTTCCATGATCAGGTGAAGTGCGGACGAAGGGAAGTCCGGCGGTGAAGTTTACCCCCGACGAAAAACTGATTGCTTTAAATGGGATGAGACCCTGATCATGATACATTGCTAAAACTGCATCAAATTTTCTATATGCATCTGAGCCAAAAAACCCGTCGGCGGAATAGGGACCGAATATATATATATTCTCAGCTTCTGCAAGTTTCATGGCGGGAATAATAATATCTTTTTCTTCGGAGCCTAGAAGTCCGTCGTCGCCTGCATGCGGATTTAATCCAAGAATCGCGATGCGTGGACGGGTAATTCCAAAATCTTTTTTCAAGGTAAGATTCAGCATTTTTAATTTCTGCAAAATCAATTCGGTTGTCAACACTTCGGAAACTTTTTTTAGTGGGAGATGTCCTGTGACAACGCCGAGTCGCAGCGTTTCGCTTGCCATAATCATCAACACCGATTTAGTTTTCGCTGCATCGGCGAGATATTCTGTGTGACCGATAAAATCAATTCCCGCTAAATTAATTTGTTGTTTATTGAGAGGTGCCGTTACGAGACAATCTATTTTTCCTTCGATGAGATCGTCGGTTGCGGAAACAAAAGATTTCAGTGTGAATTTTCCGTTTGCCTGATCGATTTTTCCGGGTTCGATTGCAACATCTTCATCCCAACAGGAAACCACATTTACTTTCCGGAGAATAGCATTTGCAGCAGTCTTTACCGAATTAAAATTAAAATCATTTAAATTTAATAATTTCCGATAAAAAGAAATTACTTTCGGATTCGTATATATATATGGAGTACATAACTGAAGCATGCGTGTATCGGAAAATGTTTTGATAATAACTTCGGGACCGACACCATTCAGATCGCCGATCGAAATCCCGACGCGTATTTTTCCTTCTTTATCGTGAATTGTACTCATTAACTTTTCTTAGCAAGTTTTGAAAGATAATTAAAGAGGAGTCGAACCCCGGTACCGGTAGCGTTTCTGCCACGATAGCTATCGGGGTGATGAATAAATGCGGGTCCTGCGATATCGAGATGTAACCATGGATAATCGACAAAATGTTTGAGGAACATGCCGGCAGTAATCGCACCCCCGACCGGACCGCCCACATTTTTTATATCAGCAATTTCCGATTTAATTAATTCGTCATATTCATCCCACATCGGAAATTCAACCAAACGTTCATACACTTCTTCCCCAGACTTCACAAATTCTTTTTTCACCTCGTCGGAAGCAGTCCCCATATATACAATTCCGTATTGACCAATTGCAGTCGCAGCAGCACCGGTTAATGTTGCCAGATCAATGACTAATTGCGGATTATATTTTTTAGCATAACTTAAAGCATCGCCGAGAATCATTCTTCCTTCTGCGTCCGTATTTAAAACCTCAACCATTAAACCATTATACATTTTAATAATATCGCCGGGCGTGTAAGCATTACCATCGGGACGATTATCGGTTGAAGGAACGAGTGCTACGGTGTGCAATGGAATTCCGGCTTTGGCGAGGGCGAACATGGTACACGCCACCGCAGCCGAACCAGCCATATCGCATTTCATGGAATCCATAGAATTCAGCGTCGGTTTGAGACTGAGTCCGCCGGTATCGTAAACGACCCCTTTTCCGACAAGAACAACAGGCTTTGAATTCACTGCCTTCGCAGGTTTCCATTCCATAATGGAGAAAGTTGGAGGATCGATACTTCCGAAATTCACCGCGAGTAATCCACCCATCCCGAGTTTCTGAATCGCTGCTTTATCGAGCACTTTGATGGAGAAACCGGCTTCCTTCCCCAAACCTTTAAAAGCCTCAGAAAGCTGAACGGCATTCAGGAAATTAACGGGTTCATTCACCAAATCTCGGGCACGAAACACTCCTTCGATAACGATGGACAGATTTTCGACTTCGCTGTCTTTTATCGTTGCGTCGCAAACAGTTATTGATTTAAGCGGAGATTTTTCTGTGGGCTCATCTTTACGATATTTCAGGAATCTGTAGGTTCCTAAAGCCAATCCTTCTGCTGCTGCAAGGAGTAAAGATTTGTCAATATCCCCGTTAGCAGCGATTGACATTTCATCAACGTCATTTGATTTGACAAAACTCACGATGGAATCGCCTGCCTTCCGCGCCAGTTCAGCAGTTTGGTATGAATCGGTTTTTTTCTCAATCGGTAGAAAGAGAATATTTCTATCGTACTGATTGATCCGGATTACGGATGATTTTTGTTTGATTTGTTTGTGAATATATGCGACCTGTTCCTTATT
>JAHEYM010000082.1 GCA_023251595.1 Bacteroidota bacterium | reverse complement strand
ATCTGTCGTAGTAAGTATATATGTACCGGATTGATTAACGACTATATCCTGAGTGTTCTGTCCGCCGGGTGCCCATGAATAATTTGTCACATTTGAGTTCCCATGCAAAATGATTGAATCCCCTGCTCATATATTTGGAGATCCCGAATACGTGATCAGTGCCGCTAAAGACGAAACGGTTACAATGACGCTGTCGGTGGTGATGATCCCGCAAGATGTAATCATACATGAATAGGTACCCGGGGTTGAAACCACTTGGGTAAGTCCATTTCCGGAAAGCGGCGGCAACCATTGTATCGTACTTCCCGGATTCGTTGCTACATTAATTGTCACGCTACCACCCGGACAAATTACGGAACTCGGTGAGGCAAATAAATAAGGTGTGGCATATTGTCTTACTTCAACAGTTTGCGTTAACAACGCCAGATTACAGAGCGGTTCAGTAACCTGACAAAAATAAAAACCTGCAATATCTGTATATATAGCTGATGTATCACCTCCCATTGGACCGAGCGGACCAAACCAAGCATAATGACCACCACCACTTGTAAAAATAAGAACAGAATCGCCAGGACATATTAGCCCTGATGAGGGATTCATTGCGATTGGCGGTGGATTCGCTGTGGGATCCGTAATAATTGAAGTGGCAGTAATTGGTCCGGCGGAACAAACACCTGTATCAGGAGTTGAGCAGGTGTATGTACCCGACATAGTCACGACTACGCTGTCAAGATTATTTGGTCCGTAAATCCCGGGACCAGACCATGTATAGGTCGTTCCACCCGAAGCATGAATAACAACTGTATCGCCCGGACAAGTCATTAAATAAGTCGGAGTTAAAGTTAGTACCGATGGGTTTGCAACCAACAAGTTTATATATACATGTATAGAAAGTACAAACGTATCAGTGTCACAAATTGTAATTCTGATTAAAGTATCCATCACGTCGTAAGCTCCGCTTGTTGAAATATTAAACCATTCTGATGCATTTGTCAGAAGACAATATGGTGAGTTCGGAACATTGGGAGTGACAGTCCAGATATTAATTACACTATCAATTCCACAATAATTCGAACCGGTAGGATCTGTAAAAGCATCATATATATATATTCCAAAACCGGGATCACAGGTGGTGATTGTATCATTGTGATCAGGATCATCCATTAATGCAATATGAAGATCGACAGGTGGAAGCGGCGCCTGTGCGAATACCTGCACATTATTCCAGCTAACACATCCGTTCGAATCGGTAACGGTGAAAATATAATTTCCTGAAACAGAAACCGTAACGCTGTCATTATTTACAGGCGTTACTATACTGCCGCCTGTCCACGTACAAGACACAGTACCGGGCGGCATAAAGCCCGTAAGTATGACTGAACCCGGCAAACAAAAATGAATGGGTTGAGTATTTGTTGCATGATTATTAATTCCCCGGCTATCAGAAATTGGTGGTTCAGCCGGATTTGGGTGAATGACAACATAAATACTATCCGTGCTCACGAAACAACCATCAGCGCTTATTTGTGTTACAGAATAATAACCTGTCGTGAAAACGCTTGTATTTTGTGCATTAGACCCATTCGACCAATGCCAGGTGTACGTTGGTCCTGTTGCTCCGGTGAATGTGTTTGCGGTTAAAAAAGCCACGTTACATGCCACGGCTGTGTCGGGACAAACAAACGAACCGAAATTAATGCAAACACCCTCGTAGGGGAAAACACAACCGGTTCCTGTTCGTGAATAATAATCATAAAGAGATCTTGAAGGATCAATAATTTTACCCCAAAATATATCAGTAACTCCTAGTGAACTAAATCTCAGGTATCTTTCATAATTTGCATCATTGCAGTAATTGGGTCCTGGAAAATTCCAGAGAGTCATAGAACTAAGCGCAACATTCAGATTCGACGGGAGTGGAAAATTCAATTGATATGCAAAGCTTCCGGCGAAAATGGCAGAATGCTGAGCATTTATACAAATCCCCATCCCGAGATCGTCCTGCTGTCCTCCACATTGATAACTCCACTGACGAACTCCGTTTGCATTAAATTTCGAAACAAAAACATCACGAGAGCCGACGCTGTTAAACAGACCTTGACCATAAACATCGGCATATTCATTCAATCTGCACTTAAAATAACCGGTGATGTATGTATTTAATGAATCATCAATTGTGATATTTCTTGAAGAAATTTCAGAGGAAGAACCATTTGAAGTCGCCCATGCAAGAGATCCGTTGCTGTCATATCTGGCAACGAAAATGCAATCCGAGTATGTGTTGGTCAGGGTGTAGTTCGGCGTTCCGAAAAATATCAATGAATTCAGAAAATCTCCTGTTAAATATATATGTCCCAATTGATCAACCGTAATTCCATAAGCAATATTTTGAAGTCCACCGGCAATTCTTCTAAACCAGACTTCATTTCCGTTCGCATCGTATTTAATGAGAAAAATAGCATTAAACATATTATTAAAATGTACAACATCGAAAGTAATGGTGTCGCTGAATTGTCCGGTTACATATATATTTCCTGATGGATCAGCCGCAACATCAATTCCACGATCAGTGAATGGTGCACTCCCCTTCTTCACCCATAATATATTTCCGTTATTATCATATTTTGCAGTAAATGCATCAATCGAACTTAAAAGTGTGATTGGATTAACCATAGAAGTTATATTCATACTTCCAAAATCGGCGGTCTCGATAAATTCACCGGTCACCAAAACATTTCCCGCATTGTCTAAATTAATTCCATAACCTTCATCACCACCAAACCCTCCTGCCCTCCTTGCCCATTGCAAAATTCCGGCATTATCATATTTTGCTACAAAAATATCCTGAGAACTTGCATTTGCTGTCAACACAGTACTTCCAAAAGTAGCGGTACCGGTAAAATACCCGGTTATATAAGAATTTCCGGTAGCATCTGTTTTTATTGCCATCCCTTTCGCAGGACCTGAACCACCGGCAGAAATGACCCACACGATTTGTCCGGTTGGGTCTGTTTTAGAGAGAAATACATCCGTAACTCCGCTGGCAGTAAGAATCGGTTGGTTGCCGTAAACACCAAAATGACACGTACCACTGAAAAAGCCTGTTGTGTAGGTATTTCCACCCGCATCAATCGAAATATCCTTCCCTTCATCTGCATTGGGTCCACCTGCTTTCTGCGCCCAGTATGTAATTTGGGCTGAAACATGCCCTGTAAAACATGTGATTAAAAACAAAAAAAAACTTAGGAGGAAATGTCTCATTTAGGGGGGAATTAGACACAAATTCGACCTAAAGATACAAAAAAAACAATTAATCTGCGAAAAGTTATATTTGCATCTTCATGTTAGCCCTTCTTATCGCAAATAAATTCATAAGAACATTTGGGAGCCGCCGATCAATATTCCTTTGCGGCTTTGCGAGTTTGCGGGCATTATTATTTTTTATTCTTTTATTATCGATGCATTCGGGATTTTGTCAATTTACTTTTGACAGATACCATCCAAAAGAGATTATTAAAAACCAAAAAGTAGATACTTGTAAAATATTCAACAAAGAGAAAGATAAACTAATTCTACAACAGGAAATAATATATTTAGCTGATGGAAGCGAATCCGAATATATTGATATTTCTAACGAGTGTTCGACCAAATATTATTACAACAAAAATGGGATGAAAATAGCTGAGTATTTTATTCCGTTCGGGGGAAGTTTTCTTGAAAAAGACACTCTACTTTATGATGAACATGGTAACAAGTATAGACAAATTAAGTATTCGAAAAACGGAACCGAAGCCTCAAGCAGTGAATATGAATATACAGGAAATAAACCGGTCGTTGAAAAATATTTTTCGAAAGGTAATCTGGAAATGATTTATAAAAACGTTTACGATAGCAGGAACCGACTAAAAAAAGTTAAATATATATTGCTCAAAAATGCAAATGGATACTGTACTTACAAATATGATAAAAATAATAATTTTATTCAATTTAAAGCAATAAATGTCTCGGGTGAAGTTACGTTACGTCAAGAATATAAATACGACAAAAAGAATTTGAGAACAGAACTTGATGTATATGGGCTAAATAACAAATTAATTCAAATGTATAAAACAAATTACCTGGAATCGGGACTTATCGATTCTGAAGAATGGTTCACAGGAATCAAAAACGAAAACATGAATGATTCGGATCATGAGATAAAGATTTACCAGTACACATATCGTCAAGAAAAATGATTGTTTTGAATAAAATTTGAAGTAATTTTGTCGCACATCCTTAATATTTGACTATAAATAATTGTATTATATGAAACATTTAATTACTGTTCTGTTCATCATCTTCTCTACAACATTTGTCTTTTCCCAAACCCACGCTGTAACTAAATCAGGCGAAGAAGTTCTGCTTTTTGAGAACGGAACATGGAAATATGCAAAGGAAAAAGATGCAAAGAAAAAGGAAATCGAAACCAATAACTTCAGATTCATGAGAAGCCCCGAATCGACGTTTTTAGTTGAAAGTAAAATTCTCAATGTCGGCGTTTATATCAATCCCGAAAAATGGAGTTTTAAAAAGGGTGAAACGAACGGCAACTCTGAATATGACTTTCAACTAGTAGAACAGGATGCATACGCTATGGCAATTACGGAAAGGATTGAAGTTCCTTTAGTTACTTTGAAGGGATTAGCGCTGGAAAACGCCCAAATTGTAGCACCTGATACTAAAATTGTGGATGAAGAATACCGTACAATTAATGGTATCAAAATGCTGTATCTTCAAATGGATGGCACTTTAAAAGGAATACCTTTCACCTATTTCGGTTATTATTACTCAAACAAAAAAGGAACAGTTCAATTGATCTGTTATACCTCGCAGAGCCTTGTTGCAGAATATAAAAGTAGTCTTTTTGAGCTTTTAAATGGTTTAGTAGTTACAGAATAAATTATTCTTAATGAAATATTTGTCAATTGTTTTTCTTTGTACGGCCATCCTTTTTTCCTGCAAAAAGGAGAGTAGCTGCGATTGTTTCAAAAGCACGGGAACTGTGGAAAGTGAATACAGGGATGTGACCGAACCGTTCACCCGTATTGAAGCAAACGATATCGTAAATGTATATATAACAGACGACAGCATCCGATCAATACGGGTTGAAGCCGGTAAACACTTGATACCACTGATAAGCACTGAAATTTCCAATGGAGTCTTACATCTCGGAAATCACAACAAATGTAATTGGGTGAGAAGCTTTAAAATTCCGATTAATGTATATGTCTCGGCACCACATCTTCGCGACATTATTTCATACGGCACCGGGAATCTTTATTCAACCAATACACTTCACGCCGACACACTCGGTATTGAAAGTTGGGGATCCGGTCATTTTGAACTTTCTCTTCAGACACAGGTTTCTTTTTGTACGTTACATAACGGTGTAGGCGATGCCGTTTTCACCGGTTCTTCCGGAATTAACTATATATATAGTGGCGGATATGGAGTAGCTGACCTCAGAAATTTTGATACAGATACATCGGTGATTGATAATCGGGGTACGGGCGACTTTTATGTAAATACGATGAATCAACTTTCGGCAAGTATAAGGAGCTACGGAAATGTATATTATAAAGGAAATCCTTCAACTATTTGGAGTGATGTGACCGGCGAAGGAAAATTGTTGCCGTTATAGAAAATTAAATTTGAGGATATTCAACCCTGCTGTGGTAAACACTTTGCAACATCTTCCTGAAAATTCTTTTTATTCTTACTATATCACGGAAAGTAATATCGCTGTTTAAAAATTGGTCTTGCTCGATCATCTTGTCGATGATATGATCCACCAATTCCTCAATGGTTTCTGCATCGTAATGTTTCAAACTGCGTGATGCAGCTTCTACCGAATCTGCCATCATAAGTACCGCAGTCTCTTTGGAGAATGGAACGGGACCCGGATAACGAAAAGATTTCTCTTCCGGAATTTGATCAGGAAAATTTTTCAACCAGGATTGATAAAAATATTGCACCATCGTTGTACCATGATGTGTGCGGATAAAATCGATCACCGGTTCCGGCAATTGATGTTTTCTGGCAATTTCAACACCCTGACCAACGTGAGAAATAATAATCTTTGCACTTTCTTCGAACGGAAGATCGTCGTGTGGATTTGCTCCTGTAATTACATTCTCAACAAAGTATCGCGGTATATTCATTTTACCAATATCGTGATAGAGTGCTCCAGCCCTCACCAATAAAGCATTTCCACGGATTTGAACGATAGCCGATTCAGCCAGATTTGCAACCTGCATCGAATGTTGAAAAGTACCCGGCGCTTTTAATGCGAGTTGGCGTAACAGTGGACTATTAGTATCCGCCAATTCCAGCAGAGAAACATCCGAAATAATTCCGAAAAGTTTTTCAAATATATATATGATAGGATATGCAATCAGGGTCAGGATTCCACTTCCGGCAAACCACCATAAACTCACCCACTTCACACTATAAAAATTCTCAGCGTGAAGTAAAGAAATACCGGTGTAAGCAAAACCGTACGCAAGTGTAATTAATCCGGCTGAGACAAAAAGTTGAGACCTTTTCCTTAAACTAACAATACTGAATATCGCAACCATACCTGCAACGATCTGAATAAATGCAAACTCAAAGCCGTTTGGCGCTGCAAAACCAACAATTAATATAACCACAAGATGGACAAACAAAGCAATCCTGGTATCAAAAAATGCTTTCACAATCATTGGAATAATACAGAAAGGAATTAGATAGAGATTGAAGAAATTCGCATGAGATGCCCAGGAATATAGCCCCACCATGCTTGTAATCAGTAGCATCAGTAAAAGAATTTTCCGGTTGTTCTGAAATTCCGGTTGACGAAATAATATAAGGAAAAACATGAGAACAAGCATTGCCATCGTGACCAAAATTATCTGTCCCGTCATGATTGTTAAATTATTCCGATGTGTTCCGATTTTTAGTTCGTATGCATTGCGAAGTGATTCGAGTATCTGATACTTTTGGTTATCTACGAGCTCTCCTTGCGAGATCACTCGCTCGTCTTTTCTAACCATTCCCCTTGTTGGAGAAATATTTTCCAATTGATCCATATAAAGCTGCTTTGTCATTGCTTCATCGTGATACAAATTTGGAGTAATTGCAGCAGAAATCAGAGCACCGGTGACCGATTTATTTAATCGTGGAGAAGCTGAGAACCGATCGAGTGCAAACGCGTATGCAGTTTTGACAGTAAAAAAACTATTTAGTTCCGCTTCTTCAGCAATGTTGTTACGGACAACAACAATCGTGAAATCTTTCGGCTTTTTCTCAAAATCACTGTTAAGAAAAATAATTCCTTTTCTATATAAAGTATCTAAAATATCATTCCCGATTTTCAGTTGTTCCGCGACAGCGGCTGAGTCTTCGAACCCCTTAATTCCCGATTGTTTTCTCGCAAGAATCTGTATTGCAAAATCTTCTTTTTTCTTCCGGGCATCTTTTTCACGTATAGTGAAATATGGTTTTGAATTCTGAAGAATCAGTGATCGTTCCCGATCGAGTTCTTCATTCGTTTTTAGGATCGCAAAATCGAACGGTGCTTTGAGTGATTCATGCAGCCATGTTTTTCCTTGTTCATACTCAAATCGGAAAGAAATTTCTTTTGGGAGCATCAAGACGATGACAATGATGCTTCCTAGCACCATCAATACTTTCAGTACTTGCTCAGTACGAAAACTTCCGGGAAAAATTGAGCGTGACAAGAAGAATTAATTAATTGCCCTCGAGGCGCTTCTTCATCGCCTCCGATTTCTCCGGCATATCTAATCTTGCATAAAGTTGCTTTAATGAAATCAGTGTACTCCGATCTGTAGATTGAAGTTCCAGCGCTTTCTCAAGAAATGGCTGAGCTTGCTTAAACTTTGCCATAAATTTTACCTTAGCTGCTTCATAAGCTGTGGTATTGTTCGGATCGATATCGTTGGCTGCGTTATTCATTTCAGCTGCCATATTAAAATACATTGCACCAATGCTGTAGTAAGCTTCGAAATAATCTTTTTTTGAATCTATCGCTTTACGATAGGCATCTTCAGCTTTCGCAAAATTCGGATCAGTTTCGTTCGACTTTCCTGCCTTAAATGATTCTGAACCTATCCGGTCATATAAGGTTCCAAGATCAAACCAGAGAATCGCGTTATTTGGCTCATGCTTGAGCGCAAGATTCAGACTATTAATTGCTTCGTCTGTTCGATTTGTCATTAAATAAAAATTTAATTCCTCTTTAATCAGACTCGCGTCATCTGGGTAAAGTTTCCTTCCTTGTTGAACCGCTTCCATCGCTTTTGCAGTATCTTTTTGTTGTTTTCGGATTGATGATAAATAAAGGAAAATCTTTGAATCTTTGTAATTCATTTTAATGAGCTTATCATAGTAAACAGCAGCCTTCTCAAGATTGGAGGAACGATCCGCTGAAATAGCAGCATTTAAAACCGCTGATGTATCTGTAGGAGTCAATGACAGCACGCTCTCGAAAGAAGTCAAAGCTCTCGCAAAATCCTTCGCTTTGAATTCCTCGAGGCCCTTGTTGAAATACTGAATTCCAAGACGTTTGGTTCGTAATTCTATATCTTCTGCATATTCGCTTTTTGGATCAATTTCTGTCGCTTTTTTGAAAGCGATCAATGCAACCCCGAGAGGATCAGGATCTAATTTTCCAAAGTCCTTGTGATTGTAAAGGTCCTGGTAAATTAGTCCACGGAAGTACCATGTCTTCGCCCATGTTTTCGTCTTCTCATGATTGATCGCAGGATCTATCATTTCCTTTGCTTTATCCAGATCACCACTTTTGTAGTAATTCCAGGCAGAAACAACATTGCTTGGCTGAGCCATCACGCCAATCCACATAATCATTGAAACACAAACTGCTAAGATAGTTTTCATCTGAAATGAGTTTAATTCAATTTTTCATCACAAATATTATAATTCGGGTGGCGTTTCAGGTCCTTGTTCTGATACTCCATCAGCCAACCCTTCCGGTAATTCACCAGCTTGACCTTCTGTTAGACCTTCTGGAAGTCCTTCTTCCATAATTTTACCATCTACTTTTGCAACTGATGCGATCTCATCGTCTTCATCAAGTTTAATAACTCTCACACCTTGAGTTGCGCGCCCCATCTCTCTGAGATCACTCACTTCCATACGAATGATGATTCCGGATTTGTTTATTATCATAAGATGGTCATTGTCAGCTACTGACATTATCGCAATAAGAGTTCCGGTTTTATCAGTTACTTTGATCGTCTTCACCCCTTTTCCACCGCGATTCGTAACGCGATAATCCTCCAAATTTGTGCGTTTGCCATAACCTTTTTCAGATACGACAAGAATTGTCTCCGTTTGATCTTTTACACAGACCATCCCAACCACCTCATCTTTTGCATTGGAAAGTCTGATCCCTCTTACACCTGCAGCATTTCTACCCATTGGTCTTACTGTCTTCTCGTTGAACCGGATTGCGTTTCCTGATTTCAATGCCATCAGAATTTCATTATTTCCATCTGTCATCCTTGCCTCCAGTAACATATCACCTTCATTGATTGTGATTGCATTGATACCTGATTGACGTGGGCGTGAATAAGCTTCCAGCGAGGTTTTCTTTATCGTACCGTTCGTTGTGCAAAGAATAATATAATTGTTATTCAGATACTGTTCGTCCGACAAATTTTTAACATTTATATAGGCCTTCACTTTATCATCGGGTGGAATTTCGATGAGATTCTGAATAGCTCTTCCTTTCGAAATACGTGTTCCATCAGGAATCTCGAATACTCTAAGCCAATATACTTTTCCTTTTTGAGTGAAGAAAAGCATATAATTATGAGTAGAGGCAACGAACAAATGTTCTACAAAATCCTCATCTCTGGTAGTACTTCCTTTCGACCCCCTACCTCCCCGATTCTGAACACGATATTCAGTGAGTGATGTTCGTTTAATATAACCGAGATGAGAAATTGTAATTACAACATCTTCATCGGCAATAAGATCTTCGATTGAAAGATCGCCGGCTGAATACTCAATTTGGGTACGGCGTTCATCACCATATTTTTTACCGATTTCAGTCAGTTCATCCCGAATAATTCCATATCGGATCGCTTCATCCGCAAGAATAGTTTTGTACCATTCAATCATCTTCATAACTTCAGCGTATTCTTCGCGAATCTTGTCGATCTCAAGTCCGGTGAGTCTTTGCAAACGCATTTCAAGAATCGCTTTTGACTGAATTTCACTCAAACCAAATGAAGTCATTAAACCTTCTTTCGCTTCATCCGGAGTTCTTGACGCACGTATCAAGGCAATCACAGCATCAAGATGATCGAGAGCGATGATAAGTCCTTCTAAAATATGTGCACGTTTTTCAGCTTCAGCAAGATCATATTTAGTACGACGAATCACCACATCCATACGATGTTCAACATAGTACTTGATCATATCTCTCAGGTTCAACACCATCGGTCGACCATTGACGAGAGCAATGTTATTTACGTTGAAAGAATTTTGTAACTGTGTATGTTTATATAAACTATTTAATACAACATTAGTGACGGCATCGTGTCTTAGTTCATACACGATCCGCATGCCTTCACGATCCGATTCATCACGGATATCAGTGATGCCCTCAATTTTCTTTTCATTAACAAGATCAGCAGTTTTTTTAATCATCTCTGCTTTATTCACCTGAAAAGGAATTTCAGTCACGACAATTCTATCCCTTCCGTTAGGTGCTTGTTCAATCGAAGAAACGGCACGCAAAAGAATTCTTCCTCTACCTGTGAGATAAGCTTCTTTCACACCTTCATAACCGTAAATAATTCCACCGGTTGGAAAATCAGGCGCTTTTACAAATTGGAGAAGATCTTCTATGGCAATATCTCTATTATTGATATATGCAAGGCAGGCGTCAATCGCTTCACGCAAATTATGGGGAGGCATATTTGTCGCCATTCCAACCGCGATTCCTGAAGAACCGTTCACCAAAAGATTCGGCATTCCTGCCGGAAGAACGGTTGGTTCTTTCAACGTATCATCAAAATTAAATTGAAAATCGACCGTATCTTTATCGATATCATTTAACAATTCTTCAGCGATTTTTTTCAATCTTGCTTCCGTGTAACGCATTGCTGCCGGACTGTCACCATCCACCGAACCAAAGTTTCCTTGTCCATCGATCAGCGGATATCTGAGCGACCATTCCTGCGCCATGCGAACCATTGCATCATATACAGACACATCGCCATGCGGATGATATTTACCCAACACTTCACCCACAATACGTGCAGATTTTTTGTGGGGTCTGTTTGATAGAACGCCCAGATCGAGCATTCCATACAATACCCTGCGGTGAACAGGTTTCAATCCATCACGCACATCGGGCAGTGCTCTTGACACAATTACCGACATCGAATAATCGATGTAGGCGGTTTTCATTTCTTCCTCGATATTAATCGGAACAATTTTCTCTCTTTCAGCCATTTATCTGGTTAGTATTGAAGTGTAAATCC
>JAHEYM010000444.1 GCA_023251595.1 Bacteroidota bacterium | reverse complement strand
CGACTTATCATATATATAATAATCCGGGAATATATTATGTTGAATTATTTGTAAATAATGGATTCAGTTGGAAATCAACTGCGCAGATTATAAATATCGGGACTGATTGTTTCGCTGCAAATTTCAGCCATCATTGTGCGGGATTAAGCATGGTCGGTTTTAATGACCAATCTGTCGGTTCAGTCACAAACCGGTCGTGGGATTTCGGTGATCCTGCTTCCGGACCTGCTGATTATTCTACAGCTTCTTCGCCATGGCATACGTTCTCTTCATTAGGTTTATTTTCAGTTCGGCTTATTGTTTCTGACGGGTTAAATACTGATACCGCAATTCAATTGGTTCATGTAGATACTTCCTGCATTTCTGCGGTCTTATCAGGTGTTTCAGGCACAAACTGTTATACTGTTTTAACAAACTTTAATGTTGTATTTAGCGGGAATATTACTTCAGTTTTTTGGGATTTTGGTGATCCGGCATCAACACCAAACGATACCTCAAGTGCACCATTTCCAACGCATTTGTTTACCACGCCGGGAACATTTATTATAACGCTGACAATCTCTAATGGTGTGCAACTCGCGACATATCAAAATCCAATTAATATTATGGATTGTTCAGTCTGGCCGGGAGATGTTAATGGAGACGGCGAAGTAAATGCTGACGATATATTGCCTTTGGGGCTTAATTATCTGAACTCAGGTCCACCGAGATCGGGCGCGACGATGAATTGGCAGGCTGAAACTCCGACATTCTGGTATAATCCGATGATCCTCGACAGACCGGTGGATAAATCAAATGCTGATTGTAATGGTGATGGACTTATTGATAGTCTCGATTTAGGGGTGATATATAATAATTATGGGAAACGACATTATGATTATAGAGATAGATACTCCAATTTTATGGCAACATCGTCGTCTCCGTCACTTGCGGTTCATCTTGGAGTGAAAAGCGCTTATGCAGGTGATCGGATAAATGCAACGATAAGTCTTGGAACTGTTGAAGTTCCGATTCAGACTTCTATGGGTACTTCGTTTAGTTTGAATTATGATCCTTTATTAATTGATCCCGCAAGTATTGTTGTTGACTTTACCGGGAATTTGTATTCACAATGGGCATCTTCAGCAGTATCGATGGTTCATAATAATCGGGCGGGGATTCTGGATATAGCAATTGTTACGGGAGATACAACCAACAGATATCTGAATTTGCATGGTCTCATTTGCACGATTTCCATGAATACTAGAAAGGGGATATCGGGGAATTTGAATCTCAATCTGAGAAAAACTTCCAAAGTGATGACCACTGAAACTTTTTTCGGTAAATCACAGATGATTGTTCCCGTTAATCTGATCTCGGCTTCAATTCCAATTTTAAACCCGTTGCAAATACCCGATATTTTTGCTTTCCCAAATCCTTCAAAAGGAATTTTCACTATCGTTTCTGTATCAAATTTGCATGAAATAAAAGTTATAAATGTTTTGGGTGAAGTTGTATATACAAAAACAGAAGATACCGGAACACGTAGTGACATTGATCTCAGCAATCTCTCGCCGGGAATATATATGTTACAGGGAATTTCGGGAGGAGAGCCGATGAAGAGGTTGATTCAAATTATAAAATAATTTAAATTCCCGGTAAAAGAAGATATTTTGAAAACAATTTACCTCATTTTAATGTTTTTTTGCTTGGCGGTAATGTCATGTAAAAAACAGCAGACACAGAGCGACCAATATGTTCACCACTCCTGTAGCACTAACGATACGGTACCAAATCCTCAATTAATTCATGATTATCTGTTCAATGCCGGTTCGTTTTGGATTTACAAAGATTCGGTGAGCGGTGCAATTGATTCGTGCTTTGTTGATTCAATTGTTACAGGATATCAAATCTATGATGACCCCCCAACGACACCAAGCACAGGAACATGCTATCATAATGATAAATATATTGGAAATAAAAAAACAAGTCTTTTTCCGAATGAGTATTATATTGTTGGGTCATACATGCAACGGTTTCCGGAATACCCAAATCACGGTCCTTGGAGTCCCATTTTCGCTTTTTTAATGGGTAACAACCTGGATGTGCAATTTAGGTGGAAAGATACATTAATGCAAAATTGTACTATTGGAACGTTGATTTATAATAATGTATATAAGTTGTTTTATATTAATGAACTTGGTATGAATCATCCTCAAGAAGATAGCGGTTACTATTATATGAAGGCGGGGATCGGAATCATAAAAGGCGAGTATTATAATGGAGGACAAAAATCCGTTTTTGAATTGGTGCGATATCATATTAACTGATAATAAATTGCGAGTTGCGAATTATGAATTATAAATTGCGAATTAGGATATTGAAGCACAGTTAAAAAATTTTACATAGAACAAAAAGTACACTGACTATTTTCTTTCTCTAACTAACCACTAACCACTGACCACTGACTACTGACTACTGACTACTGACTACTGGCTACTTACGACTGTCACCTAACCCCTAACCACTTGGATAATATCCACAACTTCGTGCATCTATTTGGCAGTCAAGAGAATTCCCCCTACATTTGGGTCTGAAATTCTAAACTAATCTACCAATGAACTTAAATTTACAATCATCTTTCACCCTCCTGAAAAGAAGCATTGCCATCGCATTTGTTTCAGTTTTATTGATGGGATCTGTCAATAAAGCCACCGCTTGTTATGCCACCTACACTCATACGAACGGCTGTGTCGGCGATACCCTCTGGTTTTATGCTATGGATGGTATGGCGGTCTATTCCTGGGATTTTGGTGATTCTGCTTCAAATGCCAACCTTTCACATGACCAAAACTCTTATCATGTGTATGATACGCCCGGAACTTACTATGTCACCCTGTTCGTAAACATCGGGGCAGAATGGGACTATTCAACTCAAATTATCACCATCGGAGCGAATTGTTTCGGGGCGGCTTTCGATTGGACCTGCAGTGGCTCCGGATACATGTATTTTCATGACACTTCTCTTGGCGCTATCACAAGCTGGTTCTGGGATTTCGGCGATCCGGGCTCCGGAAATGCAGATACCACAAGCATGCAATCTCCAACGCATCAATATGCAGCAACAGGCGATTATACGGTTACCTTAATCGTTTCTGACGGAACAAATGCAGATACTA
>JAHEYM010000443.1 GCA_023251595.1 Bacteroidota bacterium | reverse complement strand
AATAAATAGTTATCAACAGGTGGATAATTCGGACGATGACGCCTTATCTTCACCAAATAATTTTTCTATCCCCGTACCCCAAATAAATTGTTTTATATACAAATAAATCTAAATGCTATGAGAACAGAGAACAGAGAACAGAGAACAGAGAACAGAGAACAGAGAACAGAGAACAGAGAACAGAGAACAGAGAACAGAGAACAGAGAACAGAGAACAGATATTATTAAATAGTACCAGGGGCAGAATTCCAAAATTCTGTTCTTTATTCTTTATTCTTTATTCACTATATTTTTCTCTCAATTCATTTTCCCAGTCGCCGCCTTCTCTTTCTGCAACCAAATCATCATTCCCCGGTGGATATAGTGTTTCATGTTTTGGTTTACAAAATGGTAGTATCGACGTAACATGTAATGGTGGAAATCCGCCATACAGCTTCTTGTGGTCGAACTCGGCTACCACAGAAGATCTTAGCGGTCTTGCTGCCGGTACTTATTCGGTCATTGTTACAGATTCTTTAGGAGCTCAGGATTCCCTTTCTGTTACACTGATTCAACCGGCAGCTTTAACGGCCAATCCCACGAGTGGAACAACCAATGGTTATAATATTAAATGTTTTGGCGGAAATTCAGGTTATATTTCACTCACTGTAAATGGTGGTACTCCTTCTTATACGTATAGTTGGTCGAACGGCGACAGCGCACAGAATCTGAATAATGTCGCAGCGGGTTCTTATTCGGTTATTGTTACCGATGCAAATTCTTGCTCAGTTTCGGGGAATATTACATTAACCCAACCAACCGCTCTCACAGCAAGTTTGTCAAGTCCGGTAAATTCGTTTGGCTTCAACGTGAGCTGTCCGAGCGATGACGCCTCTGCGACCGGTGCCGGAAAAGACGGAGAAATTGATGTAACGGTAAATGGAGGAGTCTCCACTTATACATTCGATTGGAGTAACGGACAAACAAAACAAAATCTAACCGATCTAAGCGCCGGTACTTATTCTGTGAAGATTGGGGATAAAAATGGTTGTAGTCTGATCGACACAATTACGCTTACCGGACCGCCTAAATTCGGAGATGTAAAAGACAGTATTACAGTTTATCCAAATCACGAATCGGTGAGTTGTGATACCTGCAACGATGGGGTAATAACAGCCGTGCCGGTTGATGGAAGTTCACCATATACCTATTCATGGAAAACAGGTGAAACAACACAAGGTATAACAGGGTGCAGTCCGCTGAAAGAATATAGCGTGAAAGTGACCGATCATGCCGGCTGTGTAGTGAAGATTGATAAAATCTATTTTATGCCGCCGAAAAGTTTGTATTGGAAAACTGCCGGCAACAGTGGGACACAAGGAACACTCGGAACTAATGATGCAAATGACTTATCGATTGTTACAAATGGTACAGAATCCATGCATCTTTCTGTTGGTGGAAAAATCGGTATCGGAACCACGCCACCATCGGGCTCGACACAACCTTATTTATTATATGTTGAAGGTGGAATTGCCACACGCGAAGTGAAAGTAATTGGCGGCAATTTCCCGGATTATGTTTTTGATGAAAATTATAGACTTCTTTCGCTTCCTGAATTAAAAGAATATCTGAAAACAAATAAACATTTACCGGGTATTCCATCAATTTCGGAAGTCGATAAAAAAGAAGGTTTTGATGTGGGCGAAATGAACCGGAAATTATTGCAGAAAGTGGAGGAACAAACACTGTATATTTTGCAGATGGATGAGAGGATGAAGAAGCTGGAAGAGGCACTTTTGATCAGGAAATAGTAGGGGTGATTCATGAATCACCCCTACCCTCAACCCCAGCCCTTCTCTCTCGCCTCAGGCGAGAAGAAGGGGGTCGGCCTCCCTCTCCCCCCGGGAGAGGGACCGAGGGTGAGGGTCGAAGGCAGACAAACCCAAATTTCTAACCTCCAAAACCAAAAAACCATGTTGAACGAAGTGAAATCCCGCATAGCGGGAAAAAGCTCAATAATTCTCTCTATATTTGTCTTCATGCTATTCTCCGCTGCAAGAGGACAACAAAACGACACCTTAATTATTCAGGGTGTGAACTGGAATAATCATTCCGAAACATTTCACTCTTCGGGAGATATTATTTCTCCCCAAGACACCTCGCAGGCGGTGGTGATTGATGGGAGTTCGGATGTGCAGTTTCTGGCACGACATTCCGTCACATTAAATTCAGGTTTCAATTCGAAGGCAACTGACCCTAATTTCAGTTTTACGGCAAGGATGGATTATCTTGGTGTTGCATCAGATTATGCATTGTTAGCCGGTGGTCAAATCTCTGCGGATGACATTACACCGATTCGGGGTAAAGCAGGTGCTGCTTCAGACATTTCCCAAATGATTTCCGGAGGTGATATAAATAGCAATAGTGCCGGAGATGTTCAACAGGCGTTGAGTGATTTTAATTCTGCAAAAAACTATTTTAATTCCAGAGTGGGAACATCAATGAGTGGAAGTCTGGGAGGTTATACACTAACGCCCGGAGTTTATAATATAACCGGAGATGCTGACATAGATGGATTATTAACACTTTCAGGCACAAAAGGAGATGTCTTTATTTTTAACATTTCCGGTAATATGAATATGAGTGCCGGTGCTTCTATATACCCATCCGGCAACACTTCACCAACAAATATATATTGGAATGTTGGAGGTGGAATTAATCTGCAACCTCACGCTTTTGGTTATGGAATATTTCTTTGTGAAACAGATGCTGAAATTGGTTTTGGAATGTGCGCGTGCATGTCAATTTTTACAAATCAAAATATACAATTAACAGGTACTTCAAAGCATCATGCGCCCAGATTTATTTCATCATCCCTTATTCTTGCACCGAATAGTCCTTTAAACACTAATCCAACCCCTCAAAATACAAGCTGCGAATGGGCGCAAAATATGAATTCAACAAATGGGAATGTTACCCCACAAGCGATTTGTTTTGACGGACAGGGGAACGCAATCGTTACCGGATATTTCGAACAAGATATTGATTTAGGAAATTCTTTATCTCCATATTCACGATTGAATTCATTTGTCCTTAATTCATTGGATTTTTATGTTGCAAAATATGACCCGCTTGGTAATTGTTTATGGTTTCAGACGATGGATTTTCAAAGTTTTCAAGCTTC
>JAHEYM010000004.1:24203-40870 GCA_023251595.1 Bacteroidota bacterium | reverse complement strand
CCGTCTCCGTTCCTTTTAATAATTTATATTCAATATGGGCATCAACCAGCGAGTCGATCATGGGGTCTTGATGAAAAACAATTTTACCCTTCTTTTTGGTGGAAATTGAGTCCGGTTGTCCGACAACAATGCCACAACAGAAAATAAAAAGAAATAGTGTATTAGTAATTCTCATCAATCAGTTGCAATGCTTCATTCGGTCACTGAGCCTGTCGAAGTGAGCAAAGATACTGATTTTGTGATGTATACCATCGTCATTTTCTTAACTTTGCACGAATGTCAGATCAGCATATACCAGCCAATCCGAATCTTGATCCCACCGGACAGGATTTTACTCAGGTTGAGAAAGAAATCGAGAAGGTGCTTCGACCTGCTGCGTTTGGTGACTTCACCGGACAAGCAAAAGTAGTCGATAACCTCAGAATTTTTGTGGAAGCCGCACGTAATCGTGGTGAATCACTCGATCATGTGTTGTTGCATGGCCCACCTGGTTTAGGCAAGACCACGCTCGCATATATCATCGCGAACGAAATGGGTGTCAGTATCCGTGTAACATCAGGGCCGGTGCTGGACAAACCCGGCGATCTTGCAGGATTGCTTACAAATCTTGAGGAGCATGATGTTCTTTTTATTGATGAAATACATCGGTTGAGTCCTGTGGTTGAAGAATATTTATATTCGGCGATGGAGGATTATAAAATCGATATTATGATCGAGAGTGGACCGAATGCACGATCGGTTCAGATAAAGCTGAAACCATTCACACTCATAGGTGCAACCACGCGTTCGGGTCTGCTGACAAGCCCGCTGCGCGCACGATTTGGAATCAACACACGACTCGAGTATTACGATGCGAAGCTCATTAAAGCAATTGTGACACGTGCTTCTGCCATTCTGAAAATTGGTATCGCAGACGATGCGGCTTTCGAAATTGCACGTCGTAGTCGTGGCACTCCGCGTATCGCGAACGCGCTTCTGCGTAGGGTGCGCGACTTTGCACAAATTAAAGGAAATGGTTTTATTGATATCGAAATCGCGAAACACGCCTTACTTGCATTAAATGTCGATCTCCACGGACTTGATGAAATGGACAACCGGATTTTGGTTTCCATCATCGATAAATTCAGAGGAGGACCGGTTGGAATTTCCACGATTGCAACTGCGGTCGGCGAAGAATCCGGAACCATTGAAGAAGTTTATGAACCGTTTTTAATTCAGGAGGGTTATCTTATGCGGACTCCACGTGGGCGTGAAGCTACGGAACTTGCATACAAACATCTTGGTCGCGCGTATGCCGCCAAAAACGATACGCTTTTTTGAAAATAAAAGAATTAATAAAAGCCGAAGCAACACGACTGGGCTTTGATTATTGCGGAATTTCGAAAGCCGATTTTTTGGAAGGCGAGGCAGCCCGTCTCGAAAAATGGTTGACACAAAATCAACATGGTAAGATGTCTTATATGGCGAATTGGTTTGACAAACGGCTCGATCCGCGCAAGCTTGTAAATGATGCCAAATCGGTGATTTCGGTTTTGTTGAATTACTTTCCCGTTCAGACCCAAAATCCGGCTTCACCCCAAATTGCAAAATATGCCTACGGAACAGATTATCATTTTGTGGTGAAGGAAAAGTTGAAACAATTATTACTCTTTATTAATGAGGAAGTCGGCGAAGTTCACGGCAGAGCTTTTGTCGATTCGGCGCCGGTTCTCGAAAAGGCATGGGCTGCAAAGGCAGGAATCGGTTGGGTAGGTAAGAATTCAAATCTGCTGACGCGGCAATCGGGCTCATTTCTATTTGTCGGTGAACTGATTCTCGATCTCGAACTGGAACCCGACTCACCGATGGGCGATTTTTGCGGTACATGCACCAAATGTATCGACGCTTGTCCGACCGACGCTATTGTTGAACCCTACGTGGTGGATGGGAGCAAATGTATTTCATATTTCACGATTGAATTGAAGGATCAGATTCCAACTTCTATGGCCGGGAAGTTTGAAAATTGGGCTTTCGGCTGCGACATTTGTCAGGATGTTTGTCCTTGGAATCGATTCTCCAAACCCAATACAGAAAAGGGTTTCACCCCCAAAAAAGAAATCCTTGACTGGAGCCCAAAAGAATGGGAAGAAGTGACCGAAGAAGTTTTCAGTAAAGTGTTCCACGACTCGCCACTCAAACGAACAGGCTATGAGGGACTCAGGAGAAATCTTGATTTTACGCGGAAACTTTAGAGAAAACATCCGAGATCACATCGTAGTATATGTGACCAAAAGTGGCTACACACCAAATTTTCAGGAGGTGCGTCTCGTCGTTTCTCAGCCAGGTAACGGCTTTGCTGAGTTCTTTGGTGAATAAAACCTTGTCGAAACTGACTTTGAGGAGGATTTGCTTAGTATATTCGAACATAAAAATTCAGATTTGAGGCTGCTAAATTAGGTTAGCTGAAAGTAAAAGTCAAGTAAAAAGTTCAAGCAATTCTTACATATTTTTGATTCCATCATTTCCATGTTATACCCGTGTTTTTTGTTTAAAAGGGAAAGGGGCCGGATGCCCCTTAATATTTGTTCAACCTTAGATTTCCGCTCTTCGATCACGCTCCAAATATCTCATCCGGTCCTTCCCCTGTTCCGCTCTGTTTTCGTAACCTGAACAACAGGTGACAAATACAGCCAAAACACCCCATCTTGAAACAAACTTACATGCCGTCCCGGGAAAATAAAGAACATTGTTGGTTGAGAGTTCAAAGCCCGGTAGTTATCATGTTTTCTACAACGATATTGAACGGCGGCGACATCAAAGAGTTATATCTTTTTGCAAATCTTTTATGAACATATCGGAAAAAAATGACATGAAATTTACAAATCTTACACTTTGACAAGCTCAGTGCAAGTACTACTTCAATCCTTGATGGTAATCACTCATTTTTACATTATCTCAACGGACCGCAAGGAGTCCTGAAATTGATTTTTTTCTTGCTGCTGATTTGATAATGTATAAACCGGGCGAAGAGCTTGTTTTGGCTGAATAATATACTCATCAACAATGCTTGTCAGCTTTATATTTTCGGAAAACAGTATTTTCCCTTTCGTGTCAGTGATAACGACCGACAACATCGTATCGCCTGTACTTTCCCATCGAAGCGAAAAAACAGTCTTTTTTACTAAATTTATTTTCAAAAAAACTTGCATTTTCAAAAAACATTCAGTAGCATATTCACTTTTATTTCTCCCCACAAAACCGTGCAATGAACATTGAATAGCTGAAAGTACTTATCTTTGTTGGGGTACACACTGCTATGAAACGCACCGAGCAAATTCTCTTCTTTGTATTTGTTATATTGTACCTTTTGCCGGTCTTGTTGCATGCGTTCTATCCGACACTCGATGGGCCTTCGCATCTTTACAATTCAGGGATCATCGATCAACTTTTGTTTTATCCTTCATCAGCTGCACACGATTTTTTTATGATGAATCCCTCGCCTGAAGCAAATTGGTCGGGACACTTTTTACTTGCGTTGTTTAATCTTTTTCTTCCGGCATTTCTTTCCGAAAAATTATTGCTTGTCATATATATAGTTGGAATTACGTATTCATTTCGGTATCTGATCAGGACGATGAGTCCCGCGAATAATATTGGTTCATGGTTGATATTTCCGTTTATTTATTCCTTCCCTTTTTGCATTGGCTTCTGGAATTTTTGTCTCGCGATACCGATATTATTTTTAACAACAGCTTATTTCATTCGTAATGAGAATCGATTAAATATCAGACACGGCCTTATTCTCGCTTTGTTATTTCTGTTGCTTTATTTTTCACACCTCATGGTTTTACTTTTAGCTTTTTTGTTTCTGGGGATGATGATTGCGAGCAATCTTTTTTCATCTGTAACAAGAACAGGATTAATCAGGAAAATCATTTTTCTAATTGCTGCGGGATTTCCGGCTTTCATTCTATCAGTTTATTTTATGGTGAAAAATTCCGGTACGCACGACAGAAGTGTTTTTCTTGAAACTTCACAACTGGTGAACTGGATTTTGAATATCAATCCGATCATCACCATCAATCATGAGGTTGAACAAGCCTTCACCATTCCGATCAGAATTGCTTTTGTGGCGATGTTTATGTACATAATATATTGCCGGATGAAGAATAAAATATTTTTAAAGAAAGGGGATGTATGGTTCTTAGCTTGCATTTTTTTAACGATATTATATTTTGTGACGCCCGACGAATTATCTTCCGGTGGATTTGTTTCGATCCGTATATTACTGTTTTTCTTTCTGACACTCATACTTTGGTTTGCGATTCAACCCGCGAATAAAATGGTTGTGATTATTTTTGTCGGTATTTGTGTTTTGCCGAATTTATTATTTCTCCGTTACCATTATCAGCAAGCTTCTGTTTTGTGTGAAGAAGTCCTGGAAATCACAAGTGCAGCCGACCATATAGAAAAAAACTCGGTAGTATTGCCATTGAATTATTCAGACAATTGGCTCCACAGCAATTTATCAGATTATATCGGAGCAACTAAACAAATCTTGATGCTCGATAATTATGAGGCCGCAAAACCACATTTCCCTACCTGTTGGAAACCGGGTATGATTCCTTACGGAGTAATCGGTGATTTTGCAACCTCGAATCATCCCTGCATAGATGTGCCGGCGTATGAGAAAGTAACGGGAAAAACAATTGACTATATATTAAAGTGGTACTATCGCGGAGACATGAAAGATTCGTGTTCGTTGGATTTAAATAAATTTTTGGATCGGGAGTATGTGTCGGTTTATTGTTCTTCTGGTGGAAAAGTACTGCTTTTCAAAAAGAGACAAGAATTACACTAATTGACACGAATTATTTCTTCACATCTCTTCGCGTCCGTTCGCCCGCCGACAGGAGGGTTCGTAGCAAAATTAAACTTGTACAAATATTTGGAGAGAATCCCAAATATTATTAAAATTGCAAGGTTAAATTATTGAGGAAAATGACCATTGAATATTCGGTTGATGAAAACGACTTCATAAATTTTCAGCTTTATGTTGCGTCTAAGTCAGATAGAATAAGGAAGAAGAGAGAAAACAACAAGTGGATCGTTCCGATTATTTACGGTGTAATTGGAATTTTATTTTTGTTTAAGGAAAACCTGATTATTGCTATTTCATTTTTCGCATTCGGCATGCTTTGGTTATTTATTTATCCTATTTGGGAGAGACGGCATTATGTTAAACATTTTCAATCCTTCATAAGAGAGAACTACAAAGAACGTGTCAGGAAACCAACCACAATGGAATTCGGAACTGATTTTTTATTTGCAAGAAGCGGTGAAATGGAAAGCAAGATTCCGAAAAAAGAAATTGAAGAAATAATTGAACTTCCGGAAATGATTCTTATGAAGTTAAAAACCGGACAAGCTTTTATCTTTCCTAAAAACAAAATAAAAGATTTGGAAGAATTTAGGACAATGTTGAAAGAACTTGCGGGACACTTAAATATTTCGTATAATATTGAAGAGTCGTGGGAATGGAAATAGTTTTGCTGCCACGAAGACGCGAAGGCGCTAAGATTCACAAAGAAACGAGACACTAATTTCAACAAATGAAACATCCTTCAACCTGGAATAAATCAGATTTACATCAGCATTTGCAACACGCGCACAAACTGGAAATGTGGACTATACCACTTTATTTGACAGCATTGTACAGTATTAAGGATTTGAAAAAATTAAAACATATTGATTATCCTGATGCGGCAAAATTAATATTCTCTGTCGTTATTCAGGAAATGTTGCATCTCGAATTAGTATGTAATATTTCGAACGCATTGGGAGTATCTCCCAAGTTTTCAATTCCTGTTTATGATGAGAAAAAGGGTATACCATTTATTCACCCAGAGAAACATTATCTCCCTGAATTTCTGAAAGGCTATTCCGTAAAACCCCAGGCATTGAATTATAATTCACTTCAACTCTTTTGCGCGATTGAGTTACCACATCCTAAAAAGGAAATTGTGTGGGGAAAAGAAAAATCCTACAACTCAATCGCAGAACTTTATGAAGCTCTGAAACAGGGAATTGTTCATTTGTGGGAAGAATGTTATGTAGGAGACAATTTCAACACAAAACAAAAAAACACTTTCAACGAGTATCACAATACGAAAGGAAAAAATCACGGATTCAGTCAAAAAATAAATTCGAGAGATACAGCTTTGAAAGCGATCGATGCAATTATAGAACAAGGAGAAGGAGCTGATGCGAAAAAAGTTCCTGCTGATTTCCGTCCGCCGAAAGTCGAGGAAGGGAAGGAATATGATGCGTCGCTTTACAAAGGACATTTGAGTCACTATCAGAAATTCAAAATCCTATTACTTCACCATAAAAAGCTGCCTCCGGTGTATTCTGCAACACGCGAGGGCCATGATTCGGTTGAACAAAGAAATTTGGATAACGCCTTCAAATTATTTCTTCTGGAAATGGAAAATGATTTTAATTCGGATGGTGACACAATGAGAGATTCCTTTTGGGATAATATGTTTAATTTAAGAGATGCTCTCACAACGGTTTGGGTGTCGGGATCTTGCCCAAAATTCTGATACACTAATTTCACGAATTGACACGAATTAATAAATGAAAACTCATTATTTCTCCACCCTGATTGGCATTTTCATTTGCCATCTTGCCTATTCACAACCGCAAAATCAAATTGAAAATATTATTATTGTGACTACGGATGGTTTTCGTTGGCAGGAAGTATTTAAAGGAATGGATGCCTCTATAGCAAAAAATCCGAAATTTAATCAGGATGACAGTGCGGGAATTTTCAAAAAATATTGGGCAGAGACGGAACAGATCCGCCGAACGAAATTAATGCCATTTCTATGGAATACAATTGCTGCACAAGGACAAATATACGGGAATCGTTCGTTGGGTTGCAAAGTGAATGTATCTAACCCGTATTGGTTTTCTTATCCCGGTTATAGTGAATTGTTTTGCGGGTTCGTTGACACTGCTATTAATAAAAATGATTATCCAGCTAACCCAAATACAAATATATTGGAATTTATAAATAAACTGGATGGTTACAAAGGTAAGGTCGCAGCATACTGCGCATGGGATGTCTTCGATAGAATTCTCAATGAAAAACGATCCGGGTTTCCGGTGATTTGTGGTAATGATGATTGCGGAGGATTAGAGCCCGATCAGGATCAACGTACAATAAATAAACTTAAAAAAGATACATATAATCCTTTTGGTGAAGAGGCTTTTGATGTCTTCACACATTATGCAGCGATGGCAGAGCTGAGATTAAATAAGCCGAAAGTTCTTTATATTTCCTACGGTGAAACAGATGAGTGGGCTCATGCCGGAAGATATAAAGATTATCTTGATGCGGCTCATACTGTCGATAATTGGTTAAAAGATATTTGGAATTTTATACAAAACAGTAACATCTATAAAGATAAAACATTGTTGATTATCACCGTCGATCATGGAAGAGGATTAAAAGACAAATGGACAAGTCATAATTCTAAAATTGCTGAATCTGATCAAATTTGGTTTGGAATAATCGGACCACAAATTCCGGCTAAGGGTGAAATTACAACGAACATCCAATTGTATCAAAAACAATGGACGCAAACGATTGCAGATTTTTTAGGGTTGAATTTTAAATGCGAACATCCTGTTGCAGATGGGTTTTATGATGTATTGAGAAAATGAAAAATATCATTTGTCTCCCTCATAAATCCTCAATCGATTTTTTGCTCCTAACAATTCTTCATTCAGGCGGTCGTATCGTTTCAACAAATGTGTGATTGCATCAATACCTTCCACATTGATATCCAGCTCGTAATGCATACGGATCATTTTCTCAAGCTCTTTGATTTGCTCTTTATCGATATATTCTATCTCGTTTATAACGGTCACCTCAACCAAACCATATTCACTCAATGTTGAAATGAAAGAAAATTCTATTTGATGATGTTGACAAAATTCGGGAACAGGAATTAAATTTTCGTTTTTCATTTTTTGCGCAGATTGGCTAATTCGCTAAACAATTCTTTTTCTCTTTCGCTTAGATTTGTCGGATTCTTTATTTTGTAGGTGATATATAAATCACCAAATTCATTTTCCTTTTTATAAACGGGGAATCCTTTTCCTTTTAATTTCACTTTTGTTCCTGATTGAGTTTCAGGTTGAATTTTTAATTTTACCCGTCCTTCAAAAGTATCAACAGTAATTTCACCCCCAAGCAGTGCTTTATATAAATCAATTTCAACATCCGAATATAAATCGTTCCCCGCACGTTTAAATTTCGTGTGGTTTTCTATCGAAAAAGTTATATATAAATCACCGTTAGGTCCGCCGTTTACGCCTTCTCCACCATGTCCGGGGATTTTGATTGTTTGTCCGTTTTCGACTCCTGCCGGAATGGTCAACCGAATATTTTTACCATTTACGGTCAAAGTCTGTTTATGCGTTTTATAAACAGAAATAAGATCGAGATTTAATTCTGCATTAAAATCCTGTCCACGATACTTCACCTGACTTTCCCTTCTACCACCCGACCGTCCCCCAAACATTGATTCAAAAAAATCGGAGAAATCATGTTCATCAGAATTTCCAAAACCACTCTGTCGGCCGGTATTTCTTCCATATTGTTGTTGCTGTTGATTACCAGGGTGACCTGCTTTTTCAAATTCCTCCGCATGTTTCCAATCTTTTCCGTATTTATCATATTTTTTTCTTTTCTCGGGATCACTTAGTACTTCATTCGCCTCATTTATTTGTTGAAAATTTTTTTTAGCAGTTTGATCATTCGGATTCAGATCGGGATGATATTTTCTCGCTAATTTGCGATATGCTTTTTTGATATCTGCATCGCTCGCGATTTTTGTAAGTTCTAATATTTTATAATAATCAATGTATTCCATTGGAGTGATTTTAATGACACAAAATTATGCCGAAAGGTACGGAAAATCAAAAGACATTTTTTTTAACTTTGGTTCTTCAATCGAAAACCTCACTTTCAGACAAACAGAATGCATATTCTATTCGAAAAACTCAATGGGGTCGGACTTATCACCCTCAACCGACCGGAGGTCCTGAACTCATTTAACACGCAGATGTTGCTCGATTTGCAAGTGGCGCTGGATGAATGTGGAGCCGATAAACAAATTCGTGCTGTACTGATAACGGGTTCCGGCAGAGCGTTTTGCGCCGGACAGGATCTTGCGGAGGCGATGAGTGGCGGTATTTCCGACATTCAGGAGCATGTCAGGAATTGTTATAATCCGGTGATTCTAAAAATCCGGCAGCTCGCGAAACCTGTTCTCTGTGCAGTGAATGGAATTGCAACAGGAGCCGGAGCGAATGTGGCACTGTGTTGCGACATCGTTTTCGCAGCCAGATCCGCAACTTTTACGCAGGGATTCAGCAAAATAGGACTTATTCCCGACAGTGGCGGAACTTATTTTCTTCCAAGGCTTGTTGGTTTGCAACGCGCCTCCGCTCTCATGATGCTGGGCGATAAAATTACCGCAGAACAGGCGATGCAAATGGGAATGATTTATAAAGTTTGTGAGGATGAAACATTGCAGGAAGAAGCAATGGCATCCGCAATACAACTTGCGAATATGCCAACAGTTGGAATCGGATTGACAAAAATATTGTTGAACGAATCACTCTATAATAATCTCGAAACACAATTGGAACGAGAAGGAGAAATGCAGGTGAAGGCAGGATCGTCACAAGATTTTGCCGAAGGAGTTACTGCATTTTTAGAAAAAAGAAAACCGATTTTTACGGGGGAATAGTTGATAAGTTGATAAGTTGAAGAGTTGAAGAGTTGAAGAAAAGGTACGTACAAATATATAGATATTTTTTTGTTGATTGAGAATGATTAAAAATATTGGGGTTGTAGGGGCTGGGGCGATGGGCAGTGGTATTGCTCAGGTTGCTGCTATGGCGGGAATGAATGTTTTTATTTTCGACAGTTTTGAAACTGCAATCTTAAAAGCGAGATCAACGATACAAATAAGTTTAGAAAAAGCAGAAGATAAAGGGAAAATTCCAAGAGGAGAATCAATTCAAATATTAAATAGAATTCGTTTTGTTGAAGATATGAGCGAATTTAAAAACTGCGATTTAGTAATTGAAGCAGTGATTGAAAACGCTGAGGTAAAACAAAATCTTTTTCGTGAGCTTGAAAATATTGTTTCAATCAAAACAATTCTCGCGACGAATACTTCTTCACTTTCAATCACTTCGATTGCATCTGCTTGCCAACATCCGGAACGAGTAATCGGAATTCATTTTTTTAATCCGGCGCCATTGATGCCTTTGGTAGAAATTATTCCGGGAATTACGACAGACCCTTTGTTGGCGGGTGAAGTGAAGACATTAATTTCGGGTTGGGGAAAAATTCCTGTAATCGCGAAAGATGTTCCGGGATTTATTGTGAACCGTATTGCACGTCCCTATTATGGTGAAGCGATACGTATATATGAAGAGGGAATTGCTGATTTCGCAACGATCGATTGGGCAATGAAAGAGTTCGGCAGTTTCAGAATGGGTCCGTTTGAACTAATGGATATGATTGGAAACGATATTAATTATACGGTTACTGAAACGGTTTGGAAACAATATTTTTTCGAACCAAGATACAAACCATCTCTCACACAAAAGAGATTATTCGAAGCCGGATATTTCGGAAAAAAATCAGGAAGAGGATATTATGATTATGCAGAAGGAAGGATTCAACCCGAACCAACAAAAGATCCCGACAAAGGAAAATATATATATACAAGAGTGTTGGCAATGCTCATCAACGAAGCGGCGGAAGCATTATACTGGAATGTTGCAACCCGCGATGATATTGATCTCGCGATGACAAAAGGAGTGAATTATCCGAAAGGGTTATTAAAGTGGGCTGACGACATTGGAATAATTAATGTGCTTGAATTAATTTCCGATTTGCATCACACATATCATGAAGAACGGTACCGACCTTCGATTCTGTTGAATAAAATGGCTGATGAAAACAAAACGTTTTACGATTAAAAATATATTCACATGATTATTGTAAACGAAGAAAATATTGACTACGCGATCGAATTACTCGATGGCTATGAAGATCCCGATTTTGAAAATTTGTTGAACGATGTTGCAGAGAAACAGCCGGTCGTGCTTGCTTACTCGATGTCGATGGCAGATCAGATCGAGGACGAAGAATATCAGCAATTGCTGACGTATCTTATGTTTGTCGTTTGGATTGCATATAATCAACAGACAAAAAGAATTCCAACTATTACGGAAAGTAAGTTGGAACAAGTGGAGGCAGATCATCTCAAATGGCTCGAAGGATTACCCGAGACGGAAGATGAGTTGATGGAAGCATCGCTGCAGGAAAATATGAAGCAACCGTATCTATATACATTTATAAGCGAAGAAGTTTTTGAGGATGAAGAAATGGATGATGAAACAAGAAGTTGGATTATTACAACGCTCAATGTTGTGATTCGTTCGTTTGATGATGCATTGGAAATCACCTCTCACTTTCTGTCATGACCCACCCCTCTTAATGTCATTCACCGATTTCATTACGCCATCCGTCCTTCGGACACCTTCCCCAAATAGGGAAGGAAAATATAAAATAAATGATTAAAGCTTTAGCTACAAAAGTTGTTGATAAGATGTACAACAACGACGGATTCAGTAAATGGTTGGGAATTGAACGCGTTGAAGAAAGTGCCGGAAAATCTGTTTTGAGAATGACCGTGCGACATGAAATGCTGAATGGTTTTGGAATAGCACATGGAGGAATTTCTTACTCATTGGCAGATTCTGCACTTGCTTTTGCATCGAATTCGCATGGAAGAATGAGTGTATCAATTGAAACTTCTATTTCGCATACGGAAACAGTGAAGGAAAATGATATTCTCACGGCAACAGCAGAGGAAATTTCACTCAATAACCGAATAGGAATATATCATATCACCGTAAAAAACCAACACGATAAAATTGTTGCCTTATTTAAAGGAACGGTTTTTAGGAAGGAAAAGGAATGGGACGTTTAATTAACAATGAATAATTAACAATTAATTGTCTTAAGAAAAACGAACCATCAAAACAAATAAAAATTCCCGAACGCCCTGCAAGGGCGAAATATGTTAGCGACGGGTGAAACCCATCGAATGATGTTTCGAAACGGATGACACCATCAAACCAAGACGGCAAAATTTATTTATATACAAATTGTTAATTGTACATTGTTAATTATTAATTAAAAAATGATCCTACGCCCAGCCCTCGAAGATTCACCGGTTTATTATCATTATTATTTCTCTATTGTTAAAGAAGAAGATCTTTTTAAGGCGTTAAATAATCTGTTATCATCAACAGTTTCTTTTATCCGATCT
This sequence comes from Bacteroidota bacterium, assembly GCA_023251595.1. Lineage (GTDB taxonomy): Bacteria > Bacteroidota > Bacteroidia > AKYH767-A > JABDAW01 > JAHEYM01. The sequence goes on along the minus strand of JAHEYM010000004.1, from coordinate 28,460 downwards.
ATTCCACCGGAAAAAGAAAATTATAAATATGCCGATGATAAATGGACAGTGAAGCAGGTGTTAAGTCACATCATCGATACGGAAAGAATTTTTATATATCGTGCATTACGTTTCTCAAGAAAGGATGCAACAGCGTTACCCGGGTATGATGAGAACACGTATGCTCCGAATGCAAATTGCGAACATCGTACGCTGGCAGAAATGGCGTATGAATTCGAACTCGTTCGTCGTTCCACCATTTCACTTTTTCAATATATGACGGATGAAATGCTTGATTTTAAAGGCACTGCGAATAAAGCAACGGTTACCCCAAGAAGTATTGGTTGGATGATCGCCGGACATAATGTTCATCATTGCAGAATCATAGGGGAGAGGTATTTATATTAAGTATGTAAAGCTCACTTCACCAGGCAATTTTGAAACATGAAATTTATTTTTTATTTTTGTTGAATGAATAACAGTTTACGGAAAAGAATATGAAAACATTAGCATTAGAGACCAGAAAAATTGCATTTGTGCAGCATTTTTTAAGTTTGACCAAAGACAGTTCGATCACGAAATTTGAAGAACTTCTGAGAGAAGAAAGGCTGAAACAATATGAAACAGAAATGAAAAAGCCCATGACGCTTAAGAAATTTAACGCAATGATTGACAGGGCTGAAGACGATGATCTCAACGGGAGAATGGTTCCCGCAAGAAAATTACTTAAAAAACGGAGTTAAATGACTGTATTATGGATGAGAAATGCAATTGAAAATATTGATTCTATTTTTGAGTATTATTATTACGGAGTGAATGCAGAATTGGCTCAAAAAATAAAAGATGCCATCATTAAAAGAACTTTTCAATTAGAAAGCAATCCGAAATTGGGGCAGAAAGAGAAATTGCTTCTTAACAGAAGAAGTGAATATAGATATTTAGTTGAGGGTAATTATAAAATAATTTACTGGATTGATAGGGAATTTATCAAAATAGCTTTTGTGTTTGATACAAGACAAAACCCTGCTAAAATTACTGGGATATAAATTTATTCACGCAATAATTTTATTCTCCATTCAGAATTCGTTTTTTAAGTTCATCAACGCCAGTCTCATCACCTTTTTCCCGGAGCCATCGGGGAACCCTGCATATCGGGATCGGGCAAGCGATTGACTTATTTCTGACTGGCTCAAGTTCAGCGATTCGGCTAATGCAGTCTGAGCCCAAGGAGTGGTTCCAAGGGCAACTATTTTAAGCAGAACTACCACATCCTGTGGCTTCATTACGTATTGGATTTGTATCATATCAACGACTATTATTGCATATTGCGATATGAAATAATACAACATATTCGATTGTAATACAACATAAAGATCAAAATTATTGCATATTGCGATATGCGATAAAAAGATGTACAAAAAAATTTCCCCGATTCAAACACCTCAGGATGAGGTGGATAGTGGTAGAAAAAGGCGAGGTAGATTTGCGTTATCGCCCCGGTTTTTCGATTTCCGCGAGTGCCGATTCCAATTCAACCAAAACGGCTTCGTATTCTTGTTTTAAAAGATCGTTCTCGATACCCTGAATTTCGTTCGGGAGAAGATAAATCGCGGAGGAGAGGGCGGAGGAGATGAGGGGGAGGTTCATTTGGGGAGGGGGTGAGTAAGTCTAAATCTTGCCGGGTGGATGCCAATTTGGCCAAGTGATGGACAATAAGAAATTAACTTGCTTTGATAAAATTTTCAAAACGAAACGCAAGTCGATCTTTGTCCGGATGAAAATTTGCTTTTCTGGGTAGAATTAATTTATGATTATGTAATTCAGTTATTCCATGTTTGAGCATAGGTCCATCTATTTCTTCAAGAAGATCTTTTTTTACAATTATTTGATAATCGGGTGTAATACCCATTAAATTAGCATCAAAAGCCGCGTGATGAATTTTACAAAGAGATAAGCCATTAACAATAATTGGTTCACCCCTTTCACTCGCATCCGGAATAATGTGAGCGGCATCTAATAATGGCAAATGACGAATTCTGCAAAAAGAACATTTGCATGCATAAGCATTCAACACACGCTCACGAAATTCCTGCTGGTGAACTCTAACCCGAATACTAGAGGTGATATATCTTCTCACGAGATCACTATCGCTGTCATTAAATTTGTTCGCAATTATTTCTTTCCGAGTATCGACCTGCAAGGAAAAACAAAGTTTATCCGGATTGTCTTGCAGAATAAATGCCGGAAATATTGGCATATAACGGCCTTTCGAAATTCCTTTGAAATAAATTAGCGGGAGTTTTCTCTCCATCGCCGCCCGCAATGATTTATTATCTGAATGATGAGGATCTATTCCCCGATAACTATATACAAGAAAATCTTCATAATCAAAAACATCGGTATATGGACCACGGACGGATGTTAATACAGAGATTGGGTAACTACAGGCTCTCGGTTTCCATATCCCTGTTTGCCCGACAAGTCTAACTCTTTCTCCTTTCCAAATAAATCCTTCATTCAATACACTCCAGTCTAAAACTTCGCCAAACAGATCGATCTTTTCATTTAGCCATGAAAATGCTGCTAAACGAATTGGGAGATCATCGGGGGGGTAGAGCATGGTGTATAATGAATTATTAAAAAGAAATCAATTAACCTTGGAATATGAATATTTCATAATAACTAGAACTAAATTCCTTTCAATTTATGTTCACAAGCGAATTTTTGGACTTCATTTTTTTGAGAATAAAGAAAGTTTCGGTTTCCATTTTAATTATTTTTAGAGTCCAATGTCAATTCTTAATTCTTTAAGATTAATTTCTGCTGAATACAAATCACCGATTAACTCATTTGAGACGAATTTGTATCGGTCATGGTATTCGGAAAAGGACGACATAACCTGCTTAAATTTTTTGGAATCGTTAGCAATCACATAAAGTGGTACATTTTTGTAGTCCATTAATGTGGCCATTCTGCCTACACCACTCCAGACTCCTGTCGACAGCTCAACTTCAAATGCGTACTCGGGAATAAAATTAGTTCCCTTAGGTTTGAACCAAATTACATCTATCTGTCTTAATAGATTATAATCAGAAAATTGAAGTTGGGGGCAAGATTTCAGTGTTGTTAATTCGTCAAGCTTTTTGTCATTGAATTTTTTTGATTTGTCGGGACAGTATGTTTGAAAACCCCTAATATTACCAATTTCGATCAACCTTCCCTGCAATACGGAATGCAAACTCTCTTCGACTGTATTTTTTGATCCCTCAATAATAGCAAGAGGTCTAAGGAGTAAATCCCAATTATTGATGAAGGAAGTACATTCAATTCTGTTTTTTCTTCCTGCTAGAACTATGTTCAAATCATTATCAATATTAATTTTGTATTCACCATTTCGATCATGACTTATTTCGGGAAGATGATGAAATAATATTTTTGCAGGAATAATTACAACTTTATTAATAGAACCGCAAATGAATGCCACAAAAGGGTTATCAAGATTTGCTATTTCTTCGACAGTAACATAATTAATTCCAAAAAAATATCTTGCGTTCCCATCGGAAGCCGCGCGAACTAAAACATTTGCTTCTCCTATTTTATAAGTTCTCGATTTCAAAACTTTTAACAACTCAACACTAGTTTGAAACTCCTTCGCCTTCTCAAGAAAACCGATTGCAAGTTTCTCTGAATTAGATAATGGCCTCTTCATAAATATCTGGCTAAAATGTCGTAATCCTCTTTTCCAATATAGTCCCAAGAATAAACCTTAACAAAGACTTCACCGTCATTAAAATAATAACCTCCATCTCCAGTTTCGGTATTTTCACCATAAAAAGTCTTTGCCCAATTACGGATATATCGATTCGCTGTCACCTTCCTCTCGTCGACCAACTCGTGAACACTCTTATGGGTATACTCGTATTCCCCGTTTCTTTCTTCTAATGTTACAATTATATATTTACTGTTTTTGAACATGTGAATGATAGCTAATTATGATTAATTTTTAAAAATTGATCATAAGACAATGCCCAATTCAAATCGTCCCCAAGTTGATCCTTCCAAGCAGTTTCTCGGTGACCATTGTAAGACTTATAATAATTGACCAGTTCTTCTTTTAAAACTTGAGTCGTGCCATTGTCACCAATTTTTCGTATTCTTCCGTATTGGACAAGATAGGAAATATTGGCAGTTGTAACCAACTTACCAACGTGCTTGGTTGCCCAGTCACTGGCTTCTTTAATGCTGAAAAGTTCTGCTGTTTGAATCATAATGTCAGAA
>JAHEYM010000004.1:0-24193 GCA_023251595.1 Bacteroidota bacterium | reverse complement strand
AGAAAAATAGGTTATACAAATGTAAAGAGTTTGAGAGAGAAATTCAAAAAAAGAAAAGTAAATTTTTACGTTAGAACTGTTTACTGAAAAATTACTGCTTGAATCGGGGCTAGAAAAGACAAATGTAATCATTCTGCTTTACAACAATCATTTTTTATAGGGTTTTTACATGCAGCCGGTATCTCAACCCATTTGAGAATAAAAATTTCCGAACCAGAATTTCGGGCTTGGTGTTTTTGCCTTTAATCTGAGACATGTTGTAGCTCCGGGTTTGAGGGTCGTGTACGTCTGCCATACGGTAAAGATAAGGAGTTCGGTGCAGAAAAAACAAAAGGGTTGCTCACGGATCGCTCAGATTTACACAGATCGCCGGATCTTAGGATCTCCCGAAAAAACGGGACAGGTTATGCTTACTAATTTGGATTATTTGCTTGCTTCTCGAATCATGCATAAAAAAATAAAAGGTTTGCTCACAGATGGCACGGATTTACACAGATATTTAGAGCTAACGATCTCCCGAAAAAACGGGACAGGTTATGCTTTTCTGTGCGATCGGTGAGACAATTAAAAAATTAAAGGGATCGACGATTGTTAATTGTACATTGTTAACTGTTAATTAAAATTTCGTGCCCCACATCCTGCCGCACCGCATTCATAATGGCTGCTGCATCGAATTCACATTCGTGATATAATTCTTTGGGTTCGCCATGTTCGATGAAACGATCGGGAATTCCGAGACGGGTTATTTGTGCTGAATATTTATTGTCGATCATGAATTCTCCAACAGCGCTTCCCATTCCTCCCTGAATACATCCGTCTTCAACCGTAATAATTTTATTATATTTAGAAAAAACTTCGTGTAATAATTCTTCATCCAAAGGCTTCACAAAACGCATATCATATAATGCAGGATAAAATCCTTCCAACTCTAATTTCTCACAAGCTTCAACTGCAAAATTACCTACATGGCCTATCGTGAGAATTGCTATTTCTTCACCATTTCTCAATTTCCTCCCTTTACCAATTTCAATTTTATTAAATGGTGTTTTCCAATTAATCATCACTCCATTTCCACGAGGATAACGAATTGAAAATGGTCCCATATCAGGTAATTGCGCGGTAAACATTAAATTCCGTAATTCCTCTTCATTCATCGGAGCAGAAACGATCATGTTCGGAATGCAACGCATATATGCAAAATCAAATGCGCCATGATGCGTGGGACCATCGGAGCCAACCAATCCGCCGCGATCCAAACAAAATATAACATTTAATTTTTGCAATGCCACGTCGTGAATTACCTGATCGTAAGCACGCTGCATAAATGACGAATATATATTACAAAATGGCGTGAGACCTTGCGTGGCAAGTCCCGCAGAAAAAGTAACCGCATGCTGTTCTGCAATTCCAACATCGAAAGCCCGGTCAGGCATAGCTTTCATCATAATATTAAGTGAACACCCGCTGGGCATTGCAGGAGTTACGCCCATTATTTTCGGATTTAATTCTGCTAATTCAACAATAGTATTTCCAAAAACATCTTGATATTTTGGCGGCTGCGCACCATTCGATTTCGGCTTTGTAATTTCGCCTGTTACTTTATCGAAAAGTCCGGGAGAATGCCATTTTGTTTGATCTTTTTCTGCGAGCGAATATCCTTTTCCTTTCACCGTCAGAACGTGCAGAATTTTAGGGCCTTTAATTCCTTTCAGATCTTTTAAAACTTTTGTGAGATGAATTACATCATGTCCGTCGACCGGACCAAAATATCGGAAATGAAGACTTTCAAAAAGATTACTCTGACGTAATAAAGCTGATTTTACAGCCCCTTCTATTTTCGAGCCGATTATTTGCGCATTCGGACCAAATTTACTCAATTTACCAAGCAATTTCCAAACGTCATTTCTGAATCTGTTATAAGTTTGAGAAGTGGTGATATCAAGCAAATAATCTTTCAACGCGCCCACATTCGGATCGATGCTCATGCAATTATCGTTCAGCACGACTAAAAGATTCGCATTCGTAACCCCGGCGTGATTCAGCGCCTCGAAAGCCATGCCCGCAGTCATCGCGCCATCGCCTATTACAGCGATGTGCTGACGGTTGTTTTTGTTCTGGTAACGCGATGCAACGGCCATTCCCAGCGCTGCAGAAATCGAAGTGGAGGAGTGCCCCACACCAAATGCATCGTACTCGCTCTCCTCGCGTTTCGGGAAGCCGCTGAGCCCCTTGTAAACACGGTTTGTGTGAAACGTTTTCCTGCGCCCTGTAAGGATCTTATGCCCATACGCCTGATGCCCGACATCCCATACAAGCTGGTCATCGGGCGTGTTGAAAACGTAGTGAAGTGCTGTTGTAAGCTCCACGACCCCAAGACTGGCGCCAAAATGCCCGCCGTTTACCGAAACGATGTCGATAATAAACTGCCGCAACTCCTTTGTAAACTGAGGGAGTTCCTCTTGTTTCAGCTTACGGAGGTCGGAGGGAAACTCGATCTGATCTAATAGCGGTCCGGCTTTTACTTCCATTCGGGAATGGTGATTTAAGCAAAGTTAAGGAAAAAATCAATGCCCCCTCCCAGCCTCCCCCAAAAGTGGGGGAGGTGTTTTGAGTGTGGGTGTCTTGTCCTCCCTCCCCCACTTTTGGGGGAGGGAGCGAGGGTGAGGGCAGTTATTTTCGAAAACGTATTTTGAGGAAAGTGATTAAGAGAATAATTGTTGCGAGGGAGAAGACGATGACATTTTCCCACCAGACATCTTTTTTAATGAGTTTTTCGATACCGACAGCGAGACAACCGAATGCGGTGAGAAGGGTAAAATAATCAAACCACTTTATTTTTTTAATGAACATAAAGTTTTTTCTTTCATAGTTGGAGATCTACCCTTACCTTCGAGCCCTCTCCCTTACGGAGAGGGACGTAGACCCCCTTCTCCCGTGGGAGAAGGGTCGGGGATGAGGGTTGCTGTTATTCTTCCACCTCTAAATTCTGCGGATATCTTTTAATAAATAAATCCTTCACCATACCGACCATTAAATTCCGAAGTTCGGTAATGTTTTCTTTTTTCGTAGCGGAGATAAAAATCATTTTGGCATCTTTAATTCCGCCATCTTTTCCGAGATGTGCTACAAACGAATTTTTTAATTCTTCGAGGGTGAAGTTTTCCTTGCCCTTTTCACTTAGGTCATCTTCTGCGTGATGTGTATATGTATAGGCATCAATTTTATTAAATACGATAATTGTGGGTTTATCACCGGCACCGATATCCACCAAAGTCTGATTCACAACTTTAATCTGATCTTCAAAATTCGGGTGAGAAATATCAACCACATGAAGAAGGATATCTGCTTCACGGACTTCATCCAAGGTCGATTTAAAACTTTCTACCAATCCGTGAGGAAGCTTGCGGATAAATCCGACTGTATCAGACATCAGAAAAGGAATATTATCAAAAAATACTTTTCTGACGGTGGTGTCGAGTGTTGCAAATAATTTATTTTCCGCAAAAACTTCTGCCTTTGCAATTAAATTCATGAGGGTCGATTTTCCTGCATTTGTATAACCGACCAACGCAACACGAATTAATTCTTCTCTTCTTTTTTTCTGATTTGCAGTTTGCTTTTCGACCTCTTTTAATTTATCTTTTAATTTGGAAATTTTATCTTTAATTACGCGACGATCGGTTTCCAATTCAGCTTCACCCGGACCACGCATACCTATACCACCACGTTGTTTCTCGAGGTGTGTCCACATACGTGTGAGACGTGGAAGCATATACTCGTATTGCGCGAGTTCAACTTGTACACGCGACTGGGCAGTGCGTGCGCGTTTCGCGAAAATATCGAGGATTAAAGAATTTCTATCCATCACTCTGCAACCAACTACTTCTTCTATATTTCGTTGTTGAGAGCCGGAAATTTCATCATCAAAAATAACGATATCGGCTTTATTTGCTTTTACATATTCCGCAACTTCATTTAATTTTCCTCCACCAATAAATGTTTTTCGATCGGGAGTCGGAAGTCTTTGGGTGAAACGTTTTAATGTTTCAGCGCCGGCAGTGTCGGCAAGCAAAGCAAGTTCATCGAGATATTCGTTGACTTGTTTTTCGTTATGATGTTTATATATTAACCCGATGAGAACCGCTTTTTCTTTCGGTTTCGCAGTGGTATATGAAATTTTTTGTTTCATTAATGAATCCTCAGCGTTTGTATATATGTAGCGAGGGCATCTCTTTCTTCATCACTCAATGCAGAAAACGAAGGCATTTTATTTCTGCCATTTTGCAAAATTGTTTTGAGTGCGCCGCCATCGAGTGTCGATAAAGTGAGATCGGCAGCACCCGAAGAAGAAAGATTTCCTTTTGCTCCGTGACAACGTTGGCAATTATGTTTGAACAATTCAGCAGCAGAAACAGTTTGACCGGTAGGCGTTCCGACCGGTTTATGAAACTTCAGCATTTCAGCAATTCCATAGGTTGAAATCAGCATTAAAAATGCCAAAATGGCGAGCACTTTTTTTCTTTTTTTGAAACCGATAATTGCAAGTGGAATAGAGATGATAACAAGTCCGAGTTTCACGATCATCATGGTTTCGAGCATTTCCTGCAACACGATGAGCCAGACACCGGAGGCGAGGAAAACAACAGAGATAATCATCTCCAACACTTTGGTCGATTTGGTGATTTTCGCCAGTGCCTGATCGGCATTAAATAGGAGTAACGGTGTCTTAATCAGGTATATCAACAGAAAGAGGTTGACAGAGATAAGATGGATGAGTTTAAGGTTATCGAAAGTCATAAGAGGGGTGGTTTTAGCAGGACAAAAGTAATATAATTAGAGGAGGGTGCAAAATAGTTGCAGTTTGGGTTTGTGTGAACAGTTAATAGGAAATCCCAGTCAGGATTTTCAGAAAAAACGAAATGTACATGGTGATTCGCTAGAACGTAAAAAATTCATTTCAGCTTTTTCAGATTATTATTCCCAAGCAAAGATTTCATTTGAGTGATCGCAATAGTGTTTAGTTGTTTTAATCTTTCAATTTGGGGCAAACCTTGATTAATGAGAGCAGAATTTAAACTTTCTAAATTTGACAAAACGACTAATTGTTCTATATTCGCTGAATCGCGAATATTACCCTCCGCATTCGGGTTTTGATCGCGCCACAGTTTAGCTGTTGTTCCAAATAAAGCTACATTTAACAAATCGGCTTCATGCGCATAAACAAAGTTAATTTGCTTTTTACTTAGTTCTTTTGGTATAAGGTTTTCTTTGATTGCATCAGTGTGAATCTGGTAGTTTACTTTCGCGAGAATTCTTTGAATGTTCCATTTTAATTTGAGGTTTTTACTTTCTTCTGCTTTCAGGCGCTGGAACTCTTTGATAAGGTAGATTTTGAACTCAGCGCTAATCCACATTCCAAACTCGAAAGCAAGATCAGGATGAGCAAAAGTTCCTCCATACCTACCCGTCGTGGCTTTCAATCCGATGGCATTGGTTTTTTCTTGCCATTCCTTCACACTAATCTTATAATTATTCAACCCTGCCTGATTTCTAATTATGGCGAATCCGCCATAATTAAAACTTGGGTTGTACACACTCTCCCAAATACCAAGAAACTCCACCGTGTTACGATTCCGAAGCCAATCGGAGATAAAAAAATCGCCGTCTTTGGCTTTAATCATGTCGGTTAAAGAGATATAATCCACATCATTATCCTCTATGATCGTTATCTTCACTCCTTTTACTGTAATCATTTTGTTTTTTGCCATATTTTTGTTTTTAAAACTACCGAATTCGGTATAATTAGAATTAAATTTTGAGCTACACTACCCACTGTAGCTGAGCCCAATCCAATTGTCTCCGCACTGGGGAGACAATTGGATTTTCACCAAAAATTAATTTAAAGATTAACAATATTACTTATTAAAAACAACTCACAAAAGAGCCGATCTGCCTAATTCCAAATGCAAATGTAGAAGTTTGAATAATCTTAACCAAATACAGAAATTTTTTCTCAGCGGTTCTCTCCGCCTCCTCTGCGTTCTCGGCGGTTAATTTACCTTTTTGCAGACCCAAGATGTCGGAGATATCGTGTAATCACTATATTTGCCTACCAATTCGTGAAAACTTCCCGACAAGTCGGGATAAACTATGCAATTCGTGTCCCCATTCGTGAAAATTTCCCGACAAGTCGGGACAAGCTGTGCAATTAGTGTCTCGCTCTGCTTGCTGACATTGCTTTTAGGGCTTTCCTTGTCTGTTTCCGCGCAGCAAACCTTTCCGGTTAATGGCGTCGCTGACCAGAAACACATATACTATGCTTTCACACATGCAAACATTTATGTCGATTCAAAAACGACGATTGATTCGGCTACTTTGTTAATTCAGGATGATAAAATTATTGGAGCGGGAGTAGATTTCTTTATTCCGCCGGAAGCCGTTGTTTATGATCTTCACGGCAAATATATATATCCCTCTTTCATCGATATGTTTACCGATTACGGCATTCCGGAAATGAAACGGGAGAAAAATGATGGGTATCCACAAATGCTGTCGAACAAAAAAGGCGCTTATGATTGGAATCTGGCAATTCACCCCGAAACAAATGCATCCGAGATATTTACTGCCGATAATAAAAAAGCAGAGGAACTTCGCAAACTCGGTTTCGGTTCTGTCATGTCGCTCGTTCGCGATGGCATTGCGCGGGGAGCATCTGTTTTTGTTTCATTGGGTGAAGGAAAAGAAAATGATCTTATTATCAGAAAAGATGTTGCAGCAAATTATTCGTTTGATAAAGGTTCTTCATCGCAGAATTATCCTGAGTCATTAATGGGTGCCATTGCATTGCTACGTCAAACTTATCTCGATGCAGATTGGTATAAATCGTTGGGACAAGATAAAGAATTTAATTTATCGCTTGATGCATTTAATAAATTGCAGGAGCTTCCACAAATTTTTGAGGTGGGTGAAAAATGGTCTGTTCTGCGTGCTGATAAAATTGCAAAAGAATTTCAGAAGAATTATATTATAAAAGGAAAAGGCGACGAATATCAGCGCGCAAAAGAAATTGCTGAGACGCATTCGTCGTTAATTATTCCAATTGCTTTTCCGGAAGCTTACGATGTAGATGATCCGCTTGATGCAATGAACATTGATCTCAACGATCTTAAACATTGGGAACTCGCACCGAAAAATCCGGCATTGTTATCAGCAGCCGGGATTACGTTTGCACTCACCACCGCCGATCTTAAATCAAAAGACGAGTTTCGTAAAAATATATTGAAGGCGATTCAATTCGGCTTAACTCCCCAGCAAGCATTGCAATCGTTGACGGAAATTCCTGCAGAAATTCTGCATCTGAAGGACAAAGTCGGGAGACTAAAAAACGGGATGCTCGCAAATTTCATCATTACTTCCAAACCCGTTTTTGATAAAGAGAGTTCCATTCTCGAAAACTGGGTGCAGGGAAAACGATTCGCGATCAACAATATTGAAAGAAAAGATTTACGTGGAAATTACAAATTGAAGATTTCCGGAATGGATACAGTGAAGTTGAAAATCGCCGGAGAATTATATGCGCCATCTCTTTCACTGGATCAAGATACCTTGAAATCTGCAGTAGATTTCAAACGGACAGGTGATCAGTTTTCGATGAAATTCGAATTAAAAAAATCGAATCAAAAAGGTTTTTATCGGTTGAATGGATATATAGATCCGCAGAACAAACAAATACTGAACGGTATTGGTCAAACACCCGAGGGTGATGAGATTACATGGTCTGCCTCATGGTATGAAAACTTCAAACAAGAAATTAAAAAAGACACGTTAAAAGATAAAATTAAAGAGGAGCTAAATACCGGAGATATTCTTTATCCGAATATGGGTTTCGGATGGAAAGAAATTCCCAAAACAACAAACATTCTTATTCATAATGCAACTGTGTGGACGAATGAGAAAGAAGGAATTTTACAAAACGCCGACGTTCTTTTATCGGATGGAAAAATTGTTGCCGTCGGAAAAAATGTCGATACGTCCTCAAAGCGAATTTTTAATGTACAAGTGATCGATGGAACAGGAAAACATCTCACAGCCGGAATTATTGATGAACATTCTCATATCGCAATTTATGGTGATGTAAATGAAGGAACTCAATCAGTAACTTCTGAAGTGCGGATTGGAGATGTAGTTTATCCGGAAGATATAAATATATATAGACAACTTGCAGGAGGCGTAACTTCGTCTCATCTTTTACATGGTTCTGCAAATGCCATCGGCGGACAAACGCAATTAGTTAAATTACGCTGGGGTCGTACGGCTGAAGAAATGAAATTTGCAGGATGGGATCCATTTATAAAATTTGCATTAGGTGAGAATGTAAAACAATCGAATTGGGGCGATAAACAAGTCGTGCGATTCCCGCAAACCCGCATGGGCGTTGAGCAGGTATATGTAGATGCATTTACACGTGCACGCGATTACGACAAAAAATGGAAAGATTATGAGCATGTTAAAGGTTTATTAAAAGGTACTGCCGTTCCTCCAAGAAAAGATCTTGAGCTCGATGCACTTCTCGATATTCTGAACAGTAAAATGTTTATTACCTGTCACTCTTATCAACAGGGAGAAATAAATATGTTGATGCATGTTGCCGACACATTTGGATTTCACGTAAATACTTTCACCCATATTTTGGAAGGATATAAAGTAGCCGATAAAATGAAAAGGCACGGTGCCGGCGGTTCTTCGTTCTCAGATTGGTGGGCTTATAAATATGAAGTGGTCGAGGCAATTCCATACAACGGTGCTATCATGAATAAAATGGGAATTACCGTTGCATATAATTCTGACGATGCAGAAATGGGTCGGAGATTAAACCAGGAAGCAGCAAAAGCAGTGAAATACGGCGGTATCAGCGAGGAAGAAGCGATGAAATTTGTGACTCTGAATCCAGCGAAACTATTGCACGTTGATAAACAAACCGGAAGTATTTTAGTAGGTAAAGATGCCGATGTGGTTTTGTGGAATGACAATCCGCTATCTATATATGCACGTGTTGAAAAAACTTTTATTGACGGAATTTGTTATTACGATTTAAATCGCGACAAAATAATGCAGAACGAAATTCGTAAGGAACGCGCACGGCTTATTCAGAAAATGATTGCAGCAAAAGCCAAAGGTGAGCCTACCCAAAAAGCGCCACGTTCAAGATATAAAGTTTACGATTGCGAAGGCATACATGAATATGAGAAGAATTAATTCATTCATGATTTCAAATTCAATCGCGGCACGGAATATTTTCGTGTTGATATACTTTTTCGTATCTATATATGTTTGCGAAGGACAAAATCCTCCCCCTGCTTCTCCTCAGACAAAACCCGTTTTACTGATGAATGGAATTGCCCATCTTGGAGATGGCACTGTGATTCAGAATTCTGCCATTGCATTTGAAGACGGGAAAATTACAATTATCGCAGACGCTACAACCGTTCGTCTTGACATGAAATTATTTGATGTGATTAATATTTCCGGAAAACATGTCTATCCCGGATTTATTGCTGCGAATACAATTATCGGATTGAGTGAATTTGAATTGGTTCGCTCTACAAATGATTTTGATGAAGTGGGAAGTCTGAATCCGAATATACGATCAATAATTGCGTACAATACCGATTCTAAAGTCACACCAACGGTCAGAAGCAATGGTGTTTTATTAGCCCAAATTACACCAACAGGCGGACTTATTTCCGGAACATCTTCAGTAGTTGAACTCGATGCATGGAACTGGGAAGATGCCGCGTTCCGAACAGACGATGGCATTCACCTGAACTGGCCATCAATGATGATAGATAGAGTTCAGAAGGAAAAAGAGAAAGATGAAGCAAAAGATCGTATCGAAAAATCATTGCTCAATTTGCACGATTTATTCGCGGATGCCAAAGCATACAGTACGCTCGCAAATCCATCAGAACATAACCTGAAGTTCGAAAGCATGAGAGGTCTTTTTAATGGGAGCGAAAAACTTTATATACACTGCGAATACACGAAGGAGATTATTTCTGCTGTGGGTTTCTGTAAAGAATTTGGAGTGAAGATGGTATTGGTCGGTGGTGCCGATTCCTGGCGTATTACCGATTTGTTACGCGATAATCACATTCCCGTAATATTGGGTAGAACGCACAGTCTTCCTCAGAGAGAGGATGAAGATGCTGATTTGCCATATAAACTTCCCTATTTATTAAAAAAAGCAGGTGTTGAATTTTGTCTGAGTGTCCCGGGTTTCTGGCAGGTTAGAAATCTGCCTTTTAATGCGGGAACTGCTGTCGGATACGGGCTCACGAAGGAAGAGGCATTAACTGCTGTCTCATTGAGCGTTGCTAAAATATTGGGAGTTGATGCGAAAGTCGGTTCACTCGAACAAGGAAAAGAAGCTACGCTTTTTGTCTCTTCAGGAGATGCCCTAGATATGCGTACAAATGATGTTGAACTGGCATTTATTCAAGGCAAAAAAATCAATCTGGATAACATCCAAAAACAACTTTACAAGAAGTATATGGAGAAGTATGGCTTGAAATAAGCCGTTGTTTTCATTCAAAGGTTATCAACTTTGATGGTTGAAAATTCAATGTTGAAGCCAAAAAATTCAACATAAAAAAGCACTACATTTGCGCGGGCGAAAAGAAACTGCCGAAAAAGCGCGTATTTTGAACAATAGATTTGTGAATTACATTATTCTTAAAATCAACCATTTAGCTTAAGCCTACTCCAAAAATACATGGAAAACAACGAAAACGCCTCCAATAACAGTCCGGGTAAAAAAATTATCGTCATTCTTATCATCGTCCTGTTATTGGGAGCGAATGGTGTTTTACTCTGGCAATTCTTCACCAAAACAAAAGAAGTCGCGACGCTGAATGTAAAAGTAGATGCTGTAACAACAGAGAAGCAGGATATTGAGAAACAGAAAGATGATTTACAGACGGCTTTCGATCAATTGAAATCTGCGAACGAACATTTGAAAGGCGATTTAAAACTCAGCGATGATTCATTAAACGCGTTGCAGGTAAAAATTCAAAACTTACAAGGGATTGCCGGCGGATACTATGCTGCGAAAGCGGAGGTTGAAAAACTGAAAGCTAAAATGAAAGAAATGCAGGATTTGGTCGAAGCGATTCAAAGAGAAAATGCAGGATTGAAACAAGATAAAGAATTGTTAAATTCAAATCTGATTCAGGAAAAATCCAAAACAAAATCATTAAGTGCAGAAAACAGTAATCTGTCGAGTAAAGTCGCTTTAGGTTCGAGAATGAGTGCCGACAATGTTGCAGTAACGGGTGCCAAGTTCGACAAAAAAGGTAAAGAGGCACCGGTAACAAAATCAAAACAACTTCAGAAATTGAAAGTGTGTTTATCGATTCTCGAAAATCTGATCGTTGATAAAGGAAACAAAACTATATATATACGACTTCTCGCTCCGGATGGAACTTGTTTGACGACAAGTAACGAAACTTTTACTGCCAATGGAACTTCGATGGTATATACAGTCAGTCAGGATTTTCAATATAATAATACCAGAACTGATATGTGTATATATTGGGCAAAAGGAAGTCCTTATGTAAAAGGAAGATATTCTGCCGAAATATATATGGATGGCAATCTTATCGGCAAAGGCAGCGGTAATTTCGATTAGAAAAATGCCCGGAGTTGCACGCCTCCTGTATGTATCGCTTTTGCACCCTCCGATTTTCTTCCATCATAATTTAATGTGAGTTGTGTATTTGATGCCAGATTGCGTTGAAGATTAATACCCCAGGTCATATTTGCGCCGATTTTTAAACCTTCGAGCATATCGTTCGCGATTGGCGTATTTTCGGATGCGTTGTATTTCCATGACACATAATTAAATTTCAGGGTGAAAGTTCCTTTTGCCGCCGCGCTGTATCGCAATTCAACTCCTCCTTTTTCCTGTATTGCGACTTCACCACCAAACGAAGGATTATTAAATTTTTCACCATGTTTGTAAATGAATGTGATTCGAAAAACTGAGCCGGGTTGTATATTCAACTTGGGCTCTGACTCCCAGGTAGCCAAACGATAATTATTTTGCGGGAAATAATCTGATGTGCTTTTTTTACTTCCACCTTTCCATGATCCGCTTAACATCAGCGTTTTACTCATATTCCATCTGATGTTGAGCGTCTGATCATCCAAAACTCTTGAATCATAACCATTCGTCAATAAATTTTTTGTTTGAAGTTGACCGATCGCATAATCCCATCCCCATCTCGGATTGCTTCGGTTGAAATAGAATGTATTTCTGAAGGTAGAATTAACATTGACCAACGCCGAATCTGAAATGTTGCCGGAGAATGGATTGAGCGAAACTTTCCAGTCTGGATTAGTTGTTTTGTGATCGGTGCGATATAATAACTGATCTGAAACACGTGAAGCAAACTTTCGTGAACCGTGTGTTACCGAGCCCCAAACAGCCGAGGGATTTATAGAAATCACCTCGTTGAATTGATTCGTATATGCTTTAATATATTCGTTTGTTGGCGTATAAACTTTAATATAAATTGCCCGATCCGGAAACACCGCCACCTGAAATTCATTTAATTGTTTTATGCCATCACCATTAAAATCGTTCCATTCATAGAGCCCCTGTCCGGGTTGTACCTGTATATATGTGAATTCTTTCTTCTGTTCCTGTCCACTCCCGATTTCGTAGAAAGTCGAAAATGACAAACTCGATTTTAATATATTCAATGAGTGTTCGAAACGGTTTAGAATTGATTTAACGGCCTCTTGTGTACTGAGTGTGCTGTCGATGATTTGTAATTTTCTGTAAGTAGTGTGAATGGAAAATCTGTGAAGAGGATTTTTATTAAATTCCAGATTTCCACTTATATTTTCCGCGAGTGTGGCAAGTACAAAATTATTATTCTTTATTCCGAAATCCTGTCGCTGTCCATAATCAAATCTGTATTTATTTCCTGAAGAATCGGGCGAACTGATGTATGCAGACCACTGATCATACATATAGCTACCGGCTCTGAGTGTGTCGCGGTCGGTAGAATAAAATCGGTTATCTTCCATCTGATCATTCACCCCGAACATTATTTTTTTGAATGAACGTGAGAAATCGGTTGTGTTTCTTAAATATCTTGATTGATTAATAATTCCTTTGCCATCCAACAAACTCGAAGCACTGATGAGTTTAAATTTTTTCCAATTCAGATTGGTATTGATAATGTGCATATAATTTTTATATATTGAACCTTTCTGAAATATTTTGAAGGAATAACCTGCATCACCGTATTTTGGGTGAAGTAAACTCAGATCGGCAGAACCGTAATCTTCATCGGCTGGTGTGGAGGCATTAGAAACATTCCAATCCCGTTCAAATTCAACAGGTCTGTATCGTTCTATGGCATTAAAGGTTTTCTGTACATGTTCGAATGAAAATCCCGATTTTAATTTCCATCCGTTCGTATCGCTGCTCAAACGGTGTGTGTTCATAAACTCAGCTTTTACAGCAATTCCGCTATTATCTTTTTTATCGAGCGATGAATATAAATTTATGTCGCGATTGCTTAAAGCAATTTCTGTTTTGATGATACTATTTTTCGACAACTGAACATCAGAACCCAATGTAAACAACTGTTGTTTTTGAGGAGCGATAAGAAGGATAACAGGTTCAAAATTTCCTTGTTTGACCCCACTTAAGGGAGCAACCCACTGAAACACTCGGCCATTTAACGCGCTGGGAATTTGAATATAATTTCCATTACCTAGTCCGACATTTGTAAAACCGAGCCGATAATGAGCAATCGTGCTGTCGCTCGAATAAACAAAAATATTTGTATATGTAATTCCCGGTGGATTAATCAATGTATCTTTTTTCATATATAAAACTTCAGATGTAGTATATGCAACGGAATCGATTGCCGGCCATAATGCATTCTGCAAACTATCGCCCGAGTCTGCAAGTAATTGTTTCTGATCCTTCGAGAGACTCTGTAGCAAAGGTTGGTTTTTGCTATCCTGTTCTGAAAATGCATGAAATCTTAATTTATATCTTCCTTTTTCATATTCGGTATTGTAATAAATCATGGAACGCGCATAACTTTTTTCGGAATATTGAAATTCAATCGCTATGCGCGAATCTTTTGTGATCATGTGTTTCGGAGTGAAGATAATTTCTGAAGCATTATAATCAATCACATAATCATTGTCCTGACCACGGGTGAGTTGTATTCCATCCAGAAAAACCTTTTCAGATCCGGATAGAATCATTATATATAATTCGTTATTTGCACCTTTAAGACGATAGGGTCCCTGATTTCCTTCGATGCCCGGAATTACATTTCTTGAAAATTTTCCTTTCGAAATTGCGGCACCGGCTCCGATTCGCATAACACCGGCATTTTTATTTTGCAGTGTATCTCCTGTACGGAACTCGGTACTGAACAATCCACCCTGCGCTTTTTTTCGGAAATTCATGAAATACCCCGGTGGTTTTAATAGTTCAAAATCGCCGACAATTAATTTTGTTTTTTCTTTTGACACCTGGATAAAAACTTTGTCGAATTCCTGTAATTGTTGTGTGTTGCCTTCCGGTTGCATTGGAATATTTTCGTCGGTTATAGCAGCTAATAGTTCAACATTATCAGCCATTTTTCCCGCGAGTTGTAAATTGAGACTTGAATTCAGGACAACATCCTGATTGTTTCCGAAAGTAACACCCCGCGAAATACTTCCGCTTTTTGTGAGCCCCTCGAATTTAAATAAATCAGTCAACACATTATCTCCATGATACTCGAACGGATTATAATGACCATAAACATCAGGTTGAAGTTTCATAATATCTTTATGTCTGAAATCTTTTGATAACAGGGTTGGAAAAACACGATAATAAATGAAAACACTATCGGGCATCAGTGTGACACGATCAAGCATTTTACGATTCCAGATAAGCAGAGCGTTAACCGGGTTAACATGAAAGGTGCCCGTATCAAGGCTTCGACCTTCGGGGAGCATAAGATAAAAAGAGCCGGGTACAATACTGAGTGTATCAAAAAACACCGAATCACCATGAATGGCAAAAAAGTTCACCGAATCAGGATGGGCATTCTTAAAATTCACAGGAATTGTGTGTTTCCGCAAGTTGTCCCATATCTGCGCCTGTATTGAAGAGCAGAGAAACAGCAGGAGAAAGAGTGACAGTAAACGTACAGAAAGAAGAGTAGAATTGTGTCTCACAGATTGCACCACGATGCTAAGTTAACCCGAAGGAACGGAAATCGACGAATTTTATGCAAAAAACTACCGGATTCTATACCTTTGTTGCCCCCGAGATAAATCTCGGGGCAAAAAGGCATGGCGAAAACGCTAAAAATTATTTCATACAATGTAAATGGGCTCCGGGCGGCGATCAAAAAGGGATTTATGGAATGGCTCGAAGCTGCAAATCCTGATATTCTCTGTTTGCAGGAAATTAAAATGGAGCCTTCGCAAATCGACATGAAACATTTCGAGGCACTTGGTTATAGCGATTTTTGGTTTCCTGCGCAAAAAAAAGGATATAGTGGCGTCGCGATTTTCACCAAAATTAAACCCGATCATGTAGAGTACGGGAGTGGGGATTCTCAGTCTGATGGTGAAGGCAGAATTATTCGGATAGACTTCGGGAAAATTTCTCTCTTAAATGTATATATACCATCCGGAACCACCGGAGATGTTCGCCAATCCTATAAAATGCAATGGTTGGGTGAATTTGAAAAGTTTATAAAAAAACTACTTAAAAAACATCCGAATTTAATTATTTGCGGCGATGTAAATATTTGTCATCAGGCTATAGATATACATAACCCGATTTCAAACGCAAAATCTTCCGGTTTTCTTCCTGAAGAAAGAGCTTGGGTTACAAAATTTCTTGGAGATGGTTTTATCGACACTTTCCGGCATTTTAATAAAGAACCTCATCATTATTCGTGGTGGACTTATAGAATGAATGCCCGTGCCCGGAATTTGGGTTGGCGAATCGATTATTTTTTTGCCAGCAAATCGTTGGAAAAAAATCTGAAAAGCGCTTTCATTCTGCCTGAAGCGAAACATTCCGATCATGCACCGGTTGGGATTGAAGTGAAAATTGATTAATTGCTCCCTTCAAACATTATTTGTTCTATTAAGAGCGTTTAATCCCTCACCCTCGATCCTTCTCCCAAGGGAGAGGGAGGTCGGACTCCCTTCTCCCCATGGGAGAAGGGTCGGGGATGAGGGCACAACTGCAAGGAGTCTCTAACAAACCAAAATGGAACTAACCACACCTCAGCAAGAATCGAATGAGGAAATACCTCCCCAACCTAAACGCCCCAAACGAATTTGGAAGGTTCTGAAACGCATTTTTCTCTGGACTTCCGTTTCTCTAATAGCACTTTTTCTTGTAGGTACAGCCATAATTTTTATTTATGGGGATGAAATAAAAGCGTATGTACTCAAAAAAGTTAATGAACAATTAAATGTACATATAGAAGCCAAGGATATTTCTTTTTCAGTTTTCAGTAAATTTCCATTTGCTTCGGTTGAATTGAAAGATGTGACAGCCACCTCGACAGGCTCAATGACCGGTTCTTCGGCAGGCTTTGCTCCCGCTTTGGGTGATACTTTGTTGTATGCAGGGCATCTTTATTTTCTGTTTAATATCTATGATGTCTTCAACAAAAAATATGAAATTCATGAATTGGATGTGGATAATGGTTTTCTTCATCTTTTTATTGATGCAAAAGGGAAAGATAATTTTCATGTTGTGAAAGAACAGCCGTCAGATACTTCATCGAGAGTAAGTTTTAAAATCCGGAAATTTAAATTAAGTGAAATGCAATTAAGTTGCGATAACGAAAAGGATCATTGGATTTTCGATGGTATCTGCAAGAAAGCTACGTTAGGCGGTGATTTTGCGTCGAATCAATATACGCTCGAAACCAATATTAATGTAAACATCATTCGCTTTGCGATAAATAATATAAATTATCTCAATCAATGCGAAACGAATATAAAATTCAGTATCGCTGCCAATAAAAAGGAAGCCAAATATAATTTTGAAAAATCGATACTTGTTTTGGGAGGAATTCCACTTTTAGTTTCGGGAGAGGTTACTGATCAGAATAATAAAACGCTTTTCAATTTAAAAGTAAAAGCAGAAAATTTTGATCTCGAAAAGGCACTTAAATTTATTCCCACACCTGCGCATGGCTCCGGCGGGCAAGCAGGTGAATCTTTCGATTGGCTGAAGAAATCCCGCGGGGGAGGCGATTGCAATCTGAATGCAAGTATCGTGGGCACTTTGGCTGATCCACTTTTAGAAATGGATTTCACGGTACAGGGTGGAAGAATATTTCCTTCAAAACCCGCTGTTGAATTAAGAAATATTATTTTGACAGGAAAATATTCCAACAAACTTTTACCTCATTCGGGCAACAGTTTCCTTGAAATAAAAGAAATGAAAGCAACTATTGATGGACAAGAAATAAATGTAAATTTATCCCTGGAAAATCCGGACAACCCTGTGCTGAATATTTTTCTTGAAACGGAATTAAAATCGAAAACAATTGCAGAGATCTTTAGGATGGATACACTTCTGAATATTCAGGGGTCTGTGGCGATACATGCCCTGGCACGTGGTAGGTTGAACGATTTTGAGAACGACAGTCTTGCTTCACCCTTAAAAAACTTTAACTCAAAAGGAACGCTTACATTGAAAGATGTCGGATTTAAAATTAAAGGTCGCGAATGGGATTGCAAAAAACTAAATGGGAAATGTAATTTTCAAAACAATCATCTTCTTGTTGAGAATGTAAATGCTATGATCGGAAAAAGTGATATCACAATCTCCGGCACATTTATGAATTTTTTAAACTTTGTTTTCTCAGATACAGAACATTTGAATTTGGTAGCGAAACTTAGTTCCACAAATTTATATTTGGATGAAATGCTAGCTTCGGCTGGCTCAGCTACCGATGCAAATGATGCGTATAATTTTGGATTTCTGCCACGTGTTGATGCTGAATTAAATGCACAGGTCAGTAATTTTTATTTCGAGAAATTTCGTGCTCAAAATATTGCGGGTAATCTGATTATTAAAAATAAAATTTTAACAACCGATGCGATCACTTTTACTGCTATGAATGGCAGAATCAATGTTAACGGGTCAATTGATGCAACTTCCTCTAAGAATATGCTGATCCGTTTTAATGCGGGTTTTGCCGGCATCGACATCAAAGAATTATTTTTTGAAACAGGAAGTTTCGGTCAGACTACGCTGACTGATAAAAATCTGAAGGGAGAACTCAGCGCATCTCTCACGTTTGGAGCAGTCATTAATAATCATCTTGTTTTCGACGATAAAAGAATTGTGGCGACCAGTCACATCACGATTAAGAATGGGGAATTGCTGAACTTTAAACCGGCGTATAAACTTTCTAAATTCGTAAAACTTTCGGAGTTGGAGGACATCAAATTTCAGACTTTGGAAAATGATATTGAAATACATGATCGCAAAATTTTTATTCCCAAAATGGATATTCATTCGTCTGCAATGGATCTCACTATTTCCGGCACACACGACTTCGATAATAAAACAGATTATAAAATCAAGATTTTAATGAGTGAACTTTTGGGTAGAAAATTAAAACAGAATTCAACCGAATTTGGAGAAGTGGAAGATGACGGTTACGGAAAAACAACACTTTTTCTCACCATGAAAGGCGATGTAGATAATCCCGAAATTAAATACGATAAAAAAGCAGTTCTCGATAAACTCGCTGCACCTATCATTAAAGATTACGGTGTTATAAAAAATTGGTTTAATAATTTGATTGGAAAAGGTTCAAAAGATTCAGTCAAAACAGATACAAAACCGGAATTGGCACCGGAAGAAAATAAACCGAAACCAAAAATTCAGATTGATTACGGAACTGATGAAACACCACCACCGGTCGCAGATTCAGTTAAAAAGAAACTTTCAAAAACGGGTCAGGCGAAGAAGGATGCGTTTTCGGGGAAAGATACAATTAGGAATTAGGAATTAGGAATGAAGAATTAGGAGAAATTTATTTCTTCAAAGTAAACTCATTATATATAGAACTTTGCGGCTTTGCGTCTTGGCGGGAGAAATATTTTTGGACACAATTTAGATCCCCCCCCCACCATTTCCCAAATTTTTCCTAACTTGCAGCATGGATTTGGTGAAATTTGCTCTGTTGTTTGGGATGTGGAGAGCTGTTTTTGTGCTTCATGATGGCGTGGAACTGCCTGTAATCTTTGAAGTTAAGCAAGATGACCATGGGCATTATGAATTCGTTCTGATGAATGGGAGGGAGCGGATCAATGTAAACGAAATAGCCATTCACGACGATTCAATCACGATAAAACTGCCCATTTTTGACACCGAAATTTCCGGGACTTTTAATACAAATCGTATCGACGGAAATTTTATTAATCATTCCCGAACCACCGATAATATAATTCCATTTCATGCCACCTTCGGACCCGATAATCGTTTCCACACAAGAAATAGAAAACCCTCAATTAATTTAACGGATTCATGGGAAGTGCATTTTTCTCAAGGAACAAAAGATAGCTCAGTTGCCATCGGCGAATTTTTACAACACGATGATCATCTCGAGGGAACGTTTCTTACCCCTTCGGGAGACTTTAGATATCTTGAAGGTTTTGTAGATGATTCCACGTTTGGATTATCTTCATTCGACGGCGCTCATTTATTTTTATTTATGGGAAAAATGAAACCCGACGGTACACTTGCAGCAAATTTCTGGTCAGGTGCGCACTGGAAAGAACCCTGGATTGCGCGTCACAATAAAGATTTTGATTTACCCGATGAATATTCTCTCACACATTTAAAACCAGGCTACGATAAAATTGCATTTCGTTTTCCGGATCTCGACAGCAACATGGTTTCGCTTACGGATGAACGGTTTCAGAATAAAGTGGTCATTCTTCAACTCATGGGTTCATGGTGTCCGAATTGTATGGATGAAACGATTTTTCTGAATCAAATATATAATAAATATCATTCGCGTGGTGTCGAAATCGCCGGACTTGCATTCGAAAAGACTGGAGAATTTCAAAAAGCAAAATCCAATATATTACGATTAAAAGAACGGTTGAATGTTCCCTATCCGATTCTCATTGCGGGTACTTCCGCAAAAGAAGACGCGATAAAAAAATTACCGATGCTTGATAATATTTATGCGTATCCAACAACGATTCTGATTGATAAAAACGGCAATTTACGAGAAATTCACACTGGTTATTCAGGTCCCGCCACCGGCGATTATTATAAAAAATTTGTGGATGAATTTAATAGCACCTTACAATCGATGCTCAGTGAATGAACCGTCGTGAGGCACTCAAACTTTTTTCAGTCATACCCTTAGTTGCTCAATTTCCTGAAGAATTGTTCTCAACTACCGGGAAACAATCTTTAGGAGCATCTACTTTCGGAAAAGAATTTATTTTCGGAGTATCTACCGCTGCATATCAGATCGAAGGTAGTTGGAATGAAGATGGGAAAGGCGAATCGATATGGGATCATTTTGCTCATAAACATCCGGGGCGGTTTAAAAATCGTGCGAACGGCGATGTAGCCTGCGATTTTTATCATCGGTATAAGCACGATATACGATTAATGAAATCGCTGCACATACCGGCGTTTCGATTTTCAATTTCATGGTCGCGAATTTTTCCGGATGGAATTGGAGAAACAAATCAAAAAGGAATTGATTTTTATCATCGGGTAATTGATGAATGTCTCGATCAGAATATTCAACCATGGATTACACTCTACCATTGGGATTTGCCACAGGCTTTGCAAAAAAAAGGTGGTTGGACAAATCGTGATATAGTGAATTGGTTCGGTGAATTCACGAATCTCTGTACAAAAGAATATGGCGATGAAGTAAAACATTGGATGATCATGAATGAACCGGTAGCATTCACAACCCTTGGATATTTATTGGCTTATTTTCCGCCCGGAAAATTTGGTTTAAGAAATTTCACACGTTCAGTTCATCACACTTCACTCGCACTCGCAAATTCATTTCATATTGCAAAAGAAAATGTGAAAGAGGGAAAAATCGGTTCTGCATTTTCGTATTCTCATATAGATCCGGAAAATTCCGCCCAACCGTCAGGAATAAATCCCCTATGGCGGGCGAGGCAAAATGCAAAAGCTGCTAAACGTTACGACGCGTTGTTGAACCGACTTTTTATAGAACCCATGCTGGGATTGGGTTATCCGGTTACCGACTTACCATGGATCGATCGTATATATGATTTCATGAAACCTGGCGATGAAGAAAAAATAAAATGTAATCTCGATTTTATCGGACTTCAAAATTACACCCGCGAAACCATTCGTCATTCATGGATGACGCCATTTATTCATGGCACGATGCTGTCTGCGAAAAAACGAAATCTACCTACCACTGAAATGGGATGGGAAATTTATCCGCCAGCAATATACAAATCACTAAAACGTCTTTCAGAATATCCTGATATGCCGGATATATATATAACAGAAAACGGTGTTTCATTGGCTGATGAAATTGTTGGGGGACAAATTTCTGACATAAAAAGAATCGAATTTCTCGATCAATATCTTGTTCAGGTTTTAAAAGCTAAAAATGAAGGGGTAAAAGTGAAAGGATATTTTATCTGGTCGTTCATGGATAATTTCGAATGGCTGCAGGGATTTAATCAACGATTCGGGCTTGTATATACCGATTTCGAAAATCAGGATCGGATCGTAAAAGATTCCGGTTATTGGTTTCGTGAGTTTTTGGGGAAGTGAGACCCCCTCCAGGCTTCCCCCAAATAGGGCAGGTGAAAAAAGAAATATTATTTAAAATTGTTAATTTACTGTGGCAATCTGCGATAATCTGCGCAAAAAAATATTTTTCTCATCAAATACTCGGCGGTTCCAGCAACGAGCTCAACGGTTTCCTACTCTTATGAAGTTGATCTTTATATTCAGTTACAGAAACGCCGGTAATCTGTTTAAACTGATTGCTAAGATATTGTACGCTGCTATAGCCCATTAAATAGGCAATTTCACTAAGCGTCATTTCATCGTACGTGATTAATTCCTTTATACGTTCCATCTTCACCATAATAATATATTTCTCGAGCGTGGTGCCGGTGTGATCCGAAAACAATTTGCTTAATTGCAAATATGGCATATTCAGTTTCTGCGATAAATAATCGGAATTGCGTACCAGCGAATTCGTGTTGTTTCCATAATAAATGAGTTGAATGATTGAAGTTTTGATTTTTTCAACCATTTTTTCACCCTTATCGGCTATCAATGAAAAGCCATTTCTGATCAGGATTTGATTTATATTTTCCTGAGAAAAAACCTGGGCATCGTATTGAATATCTGCAATTCCCAATTCAATATGCAACACTTTTATAAAACCGGTTCGCTCCAATTCTTCGCGCACAATACGAACACAACTGTTACTCACCATATTTTTTATACAGATGGTAATCTTTCTTGTATTTAAGTTATGCGGTTGCATCAGGCAGTAACTTTATTCATGAGATTTCCTTTCACCACTTGTCCGGCAGGAATGAGTGCCGCGATAAATCCGATCACCAACACTGTCCCAAATATATATATAAAGTCGGTAAGTTGCATGTGAATTGGATACGCCTTCACCACAAAACTTCCGGAACCTTCCAATTGTATAATTCCGAAAACCTGTTGCGCTAAACAAACCACGAAGCCGAGAAAGAGTCCTGCGAGTGCTCCGGCAACGGTAATCATGAGTCCCTCGAAAAAGAAAATTCTTTTGAGCGCGGATACATCCGTTCCCATGCTGTGCATGATAGAAATATCCTGTTTCTTTTCAACGATCAACATCGTTAAAGAACCGATAATATTAAAAGTGGCGATAACTAATATAAAAGCAAGAATCAAAAATATAATCAGTTTCTCCGATTTCAATATTTTATAAAACATTTCATGCTGTTGAAAACGGTTGAAGACTGTATAATCCTTTCCAATGAAATTTTGCAACCCGTTCTGAACATCTTCAATCTTATATCCGGGTTTCACCGATAATTCTATTGCTGAAATATGATTTTCTGATTCGAGTAACGATTGTTCAAGCGACAATGGAACAATTACATAATGTGCATCAAATTCTATTTGATTGGCAAAAACACCGTCCACATTGATGATGGCTTCATTCAAAGCGTCTTCACTATTCGGTTTTATTTTTCCTCTCTTAGGAACATAGATTTGCATTGAACGATCAAAATTTCTTAAATCAAAATTAAGATTATTGGCAACACCTTGTCCGATTACAGCATACTCATTTCCTTTATCACGTAACAATAATTTGCCTTGCGTCATCATTGTATCGAGACCTGACATTTTTTCAAATCCTTCGGAAACTCCTTTCACCTTAACTATATATTGTTGATCGCGGTATTTCAACAACGCATTTTCCTCCAACACAAAAGTTATCTTGTCGATACCTTCCCAATGTTTAATTTTATCGGAATTCAGTAATGCCTGATCGAAATGTTTGCCTTCGTTTTTTGTGATCTTTAATTCGGGATCAAACGTATTATAGAGACTAACAATCAAAGATTCGAGTCCGTTGAAAACCGATAAAACCACGATCAACGCTGCGGTCCCGATGCCGACGCCAATCACAGAAATCATCGAAATGATATTAATTACATTCCTCGATTTTTTTGAGATCAGATATCTCTTTGCTATAAAAAGAGGGAAATTCATTTCCAGGCTTTAACGATGAGACCCGTTCCGGTAACATGTTTCTGATGGGTATCTATATAGTTGAGAACGAATGCAAACGGATATGTGATCAGATAATAAAATGGTAAAAAGACAAAAAACAATTTCGAAACACCCAACATAAGAATCGGATATTTCATCGAAAGACGCCATGCAATTTTCCCGGGATTTCCGTACGAATATCTTGCCTCCACTTTAGAAAATCCGGCAGATAATATCTTCATTTCTATTTCTTTAATATTATAACCGTCTCTCACGTGTTCTTCAATAAACGAACTTTGATCATCGCCATGCACATCCGGACCACCCTGATCGGAAGGAGTGGAAATAAGAAGCATTCCACCTTTTTTC